>NZ_NEIQ01000027.1:0-76799 GCF_002112765.1 Pseudomonas sp. B6(2017)
CCGGCGCTCGGCGCCTTCAACCAGTGGGTCAAGGGCACGCCCCTGGAATCCTGGCAGCGGCGGCATGTGGACGAGATCGCCACGAGCTTGATGGAGGCCACGGCGCAGCACTTGCAGGCGCTGCTGATGCTATCCAGCCCTCAGGAAGCCATCCGATGAGCTGAGCGGGACATACCGGCAAAGGCTGTCCGCCACCCATGTCATCTCGCTGTAGCGCAGGAGCCGGCTGGCTCCTGCCAACGGTTTCAGCCGCCGGCCCCGGATCCGAGGCCGGCGCCATCGATCCAGTCATTCGCTCACTGCGCGCCTGTCGCCCGGGTGCTGGCGACGCTGGTCGAGCGCAGGCGAGCACCGGCCAACATTCGACGATCAACATAAAAGCTGCTCCAGCTCATGGCGCTCGAGTGCGCGATTGGCTTCAATAGCGGGCTGCGTCGCCTTGCCGGCTGCATGGCTTGCAAGGGCATGGATGAATAACAAGAACGGAACACTTCGAAAGGACCCTGCATGTTGCTCTCCCGCTATCTGTCCGGCCTGTCCAACTTGCTGCACTACCGCCGTGAATGGTTGCGCGCCGACCTGCGGGCCGGTTTGTCGGTGGCGGCGATCCAGATTCCCATCGCCATCGCCTATGCCCAGATCGTCGGGCTGCCTGCGCAGTACGGGCTCTATGCCTGCGTGCTGCCGATGATCGTCTATGCCCTGGTCGGCAGCTCGCGGCAGTTGATGGTCGGCCCCGATGCCGCCACCTGCGCCATGCTCGGCGGGGCCGTGGCGCCCCTGGCCATGGGCGACCTGCAGCGCACCGTCGAGTTGTCGATGATCGTCACCGTGCTGGTGGGGCTGATGCTGATCGCTGCGGGGATCGCCCGTGCCGGGTTCATCGCCAGCTTCTTCTCGCGGCCGATCCTCATCGGCTACCTGAACGGCATCGGCCTGAGCCTGATCGCCGGGCAAATGGGCAAGGTGGTGGGCTTCAAGATCGAAGGCGAGGGCTTCATCCTCGGGCTGATGGATTTTCTCCAGCGCCTGGGCGAGATCCACTGGCTGACCCTGGCCATCGGCTTGGCCAGCCTGGGCCTGCTGATCGGCTTGCCGCGACGCTATCCACGGGTGCCGGCGGCGCTGGTGACGGTGGCGGTGTTCACCTTGCTGGCCGGGGTCTTCGGTCTCGACCAGTTCGGCGTGGCGGTCTTGGGCCATGTGCCTGCCGGCATCCCCGAGCTGTCCTGGCCCAGCACCACCCTGGAGGAGAGCAAGAGCCTGCTGCGCGACGCCCTGGGTATCGCCACGGTGAGTTTCTGCAGCGCCATGCTCACCGCCCGCAGCTTTGCCGCACGCCATGGCTATGCGATCAATGCCAACCATGAGTTCATCGCCCTGGGCATGAGCAACCTGGCGGCGGGGGCCTCCCAGGGCTTCGCCATCAGCGGCGCGGATTCGCGCACCGCGGTCAACGACATGGTTGGAGGCAAGAGCCAGTTGGTGGGCATCATCGCCGCCGTGGCGATCGCCCTGATCTTGCTGTTCTTCACCGCGCCCATGGCCTGGATCCCGCAGCCGGCCCTGGGCGCGGTCCTGCTGATGGCCGGTTGGGGCCTGATCGATGTGAAATCCCTCGGGCAGATCCACAAGCTCAGCCGCTTCGAGTTCTGGCTGTGCCTGCTGACTACGGTGAGCGTGCTGGGCCTTGGGGTATTGCCGGGGATCATGTTCGCCGTGACCCTGGCCATCCTGCGCCTGCTGTACAGCATCTACCAGCCCACCGACGCGGTGCTGGGCTGGATGCCAGGCATCGAAGGCCAGGTCGATATCAGCAAGTACCCGCAGGCCCGGACTGTGCCCGGGCTGGTGGTGTATCGCTTTGACGACGCGATCCTGTTCTTCAACGCCGACTACTTCAAGATGCGCCTGCTGGAGAACATCGGGCGCGACGGCAAGCCCGAGGTGGTGTTGTTCGATGCCGAGGCGGTCACCAATATCGATGTCAGCGGCATCGCGGTGCTGCGGGAAATCCGCGACACCCTGGCCGCCCAGGGCATTCACTTCGCCATCGCCCGTGCCCGCGGCACCTTCCTGAAGATGCTGGAGCGCTCGGGGATGAGTGCGGAGATGGACGAGCAGCTGCTGTTCGGCTCGGTACGTGCGGGGATCAGGAGCTACCGGATCTGGCGCAACAGCATGCGCGGCAAGCAGTGAGGCGGGGCGGGCGACCCTGGTCATAAGCCCTTCGGCACCAGCCCTGCACTCATTCGCTGCGACTGCGGTCGTGACACTCCGGCCTTCATGGGCGGTTGCATCGCAATCATGAGTGAGCAGTCCCTCTGGGTTACCGAAGTGGTTGACGAGCGCGGCGGTTAACGACTCAATGCGCCCCCGGAGCGTATCGACAGAACATGGACCTGCACCTGATGACCGAGTGGCAACGACTGTACGAAGAACACGAGAGCCAGCTGGATCGCCTCTACGAGGATGTCCTGGAGGGCAGGCTGGAGCGATTGCGGGCCTTTGCCCAACAGTATCCGCAGTTGCTGGAGCTGCCACGCTATGGCTCCGCCGGGGATATCGGCCTGCTGCATATGGCCGCCAGCGAAGGCCAGGCCGAGGTTTGCCAACTACTGCTCGAGCTGGGTCTGGAGGTGGATCGGCCGGTGGAGGTCTGCGGCCAGGAAACGGCGCTGGGGCTGGCGGCCAGCGAAGGGAGCCTGCCGACCTGCACTGTGTTGCTCGACGCCGGCGCCAGTGCCAATGGCCTGCCATTGAGCATCTGCCCGCCACTTTACGCGGCCGCGCTGGCTGGCCATGACCAGGTGGTCGCACTGCTTCTGGCGCGGGGCGCCGCGGTCAACCAATTGCATCGGCGCTTCAACAACACCGCCCTGGATGCCGCGCGCACCTGGGGCCACCCGGCGGTTGCAGGGCTGCTGCAAGCCAATGGCGCACAGAGCATCCTGGATATCGATGTCCAGGACGTCGATGGGCCAGGGCAGGCGATCGCGACCTTCGTCCACAACAGCGCCGGCTGGGTGCTGCCGGCGCTGTTCGGTCCGCCCAGCGCGGACCCTCGGTTTTCGCTGCATATCAGCCTGCTCACCAAGGGTCGCTACAAGCTGTTGTTCACAATTGGCCTGTACCGCACCACTCCCATGACCGAGCTGTTCGTCTGCCTACCCGAGGACTGGGCGCTTCCCCAGCATGGTCTGGCGCAGCAGCCAGCCTGGTGCTTCCCGGTGCAGCTACTGGCTCGCCTGGCGCGCCAGAGCCTGGAACACCAGGCCTTGGGCGAGGGGATGCTGGTGCTGCGTGATGATCCCGGCTACGCAGACCTGGCGTGGCCCGATTCGGTGGATGCGATGCTGGTTGTAGACAAGCCCTGGGACCCGGCATCCGCGGCCGAGGAGATTGCCGACGATGACGGGGTGGAGCTGTTGTTGCTGGTCCCGGTGAAGTTCACTGCCAAGGGCAGGCCCACCGGCGAGGCCCTGGATGCCCTGGTCGCCCGTAAGCGCAAGGCGAGCTGGAAGGTCCTGGCGCTCAAGTCCCCGGCCTGATACCCGGGGGAGGGAAGTGGCAGCCCCCGCCGGCCCATGGGCGCCGACGGGGACAGTAATGGGTCCAGAGGACGTTACTGGGTGATGGTCAGGCTGCCGGTGGCCTGGACCGAGCCATACCGAATGCGCGAATAGACCGGATCGCTGTAGCTGAAGTCCATGACGGTGCCCATGGAGCCAAGGTGTATGGCCTGGCAGCTGAAGTTCACTGCCACTTGCCCGCCATAGGGCGTGACGCCAATGGCGACCTGGGTCGGCCCGGTCCATTGGATACTGCAGCCCAGCGTGCTGCCTCCGGCGCTGGTGTTATAGCCTCGGCAATTCAAGCTGGCGTTGCCGTTGCTGGTGCTGGGCAAGCCAGCCCACTTGGCGATGGCCAGGTTGGCCGAGCAGGAGGTGTTGATGCTGTTGGCCCCCGGAGCAAGCTTGTAGACCCCGGAAGGCGGCGCGAGGGTGGCGGTGACAGGAGTCAGCGGCAGTGGCGAGAACGTTGCGGCGGCCTGGTTTTCAACCACCGTCGTCCTCGACGGAGCAAGCTTGCACACCACTACGGCGCCGACGTCGTCGGACTTCTTCAGTTCACCCAGGGCGGTAATGTCAGAGCCGCCCCTGGACTCGCAGAAGAGTTTTCGCAGCTGGGCTTTTTCTTCGATATCGGCCGTGGATGAGGCCTGGGCCAGGGGGGCGAGTGCCAGGCCGATGACTCCTGCCAGCAACAGGCGTGAAAGATTCATGATCGATTCCTTATCGATGTTAAGACCGGGCGAAGGGTATGCCCGGCCTGTCGCCGATTTAATGACAAAAGCTCGGGTGCGAGCCTGGACTAAGCTGGATCGCAGTTGCGCTGGCGCCTTGAGCCCATCGCTGAAAACCCACCCCACAATGCGAGGAAGGCTACATGCCGCACATCGAGGTAATCCTGGTGGATGACAACGACAGGGAGGTGGGCTTCATGGAGAAGCTGGCCGCCCACAAGGTCGGGGCGCGCCACCGGGCGGTATCGGTCTATGTGTTCAACAGCCGCAATGAACTGCTGCTGCAAAGGCGCGCAGCGCGCAAATATCATTGCGGCGGTCTATGGAGCAACACCTGTTGCGGGCACCCGCTGCCAGGCGAGAGCACCGATCATGCGGCGCAAAGACGCCTGGAAGAGGAGATGGGCTTGACCTGCCCGGTGACCAAGCGCTTCGAGCTCGGTTACTTTCTCCATTTGCCGGGAGGCTTGATCGAGCACGAATACGGGCACCTGTACTTTGCCCGTTGCGATGTTGAGCCCGTCTTGAATCCCGACGAAGCGGACGCCTGTGCATATCGCTCCCTCGAGGACATTCGCCAGGATATCCAGGCACATCCGGACGACTACACGCCCTGGTTCAAGTTCACCTTCCCCGAGGTCATGAACCTCGAGATCTAGTGCCCGCTACTGCTGGCGCAGCGCTTTGTGCGGGCATGGGCACGCCCGCAGATGCCCGCTTCAGCGACAGGGTTGCGCGGTCGTGGCGCGGATCCCGGCCGTGATGAAGGAGATCAGGTAGTTGGTCTTCACCTCGATATCCATGGCCTTGACCTCGCCAGCGGAGATCCGCTCGATGCGCTCGTCGAACACGCTCATGACCAGGGCGCCGACAGCGAAGTGATAGGCCCAATGCGCCGCGGCCGCATCAAGCCAGGTTCCCTACATACAGCTCATTGAAGACCACATCGTCGTCCAGATCGGAAAAGCGATCGAAGTCGTCGATCTCATCCGGCATTGCGTAGTAGGCAAGGTAATTTCTATCCAGGACCAGATAACCGCCCACAAGCTCCTGCCTTTTGGATCGTGCCTTGATTTCGCCTGCCGTTATCCCGGGGTAGAACCTTTTATCAAACCGCCCCGTATAAGGAGGCTCGCAGCATAAGGAGACGATATTGCCGGCCTCGTTGGCGGAAAATGAGATGGCTCCGCCGTCGATCCTGTAGCAGGTGTACTTCATCCCGAAGTTATCGAAATCAAAGGCCTGCACATCGAACTCATCCAGGATGTTCCAGACGATATCGTCTGCGTTGTCTCCCAGGCAGATACCGCCAATCGACTTCCCAGGGACTATCTCGAGATCCAGGCCGATCACCCTGTCACCTTCGCCATTCGCACGCCCGTGAATATCGTACTTAGTCGCCATCGGCCACTAGGACCTCGTCTTCCCTGATGGCGTTCTTCAGCAAGCGCACAAACTCGACAGTCTTGTCTTCACTGCGCCCCTGCAGATGATCAACCAGTATTTGTTGATGGGCGGGGTAGATCTGCGTTGTCCCGTAGGGGTCTATATAGATTCCGGTTTTCTGCTCAAGGTCCAGAAAGGCAGGTTCCAGAAACTTGATGTCCCGGTCATGGATGGACAAAGAGGGTTTGTTGCCTTGGTTATCGACCAAGTATGAAAAATCCAGCACAGGCAGCTCATTCAAAGTGTGGTGGGTAAGGTGCCGAATTGCCGGCTGGGCAAATAGAGCTTTACCCTCTCGGAGGCTCTGGATCGGCCAGTTGATATCGCCGGAGCATGGTAGAATCCGCCGCCCAAAAGTGCGAGCCCCGCGAAATCGGGCGCCCAAAACTGAGGCGACGCGCTAAAGGTTGGCCATGCCGAACCTGGACCGGCAGTGATAAAAATAGCAGTGAGCGCTAGAGCATATGAAAGGACTGCAAGAGCGATGGAGCGACGGCCAGTTGATCGGCCTGGACATCATGTATCGCCAGCCCGGGGTTATCGAGCCCATAGCGATCGACTCGGTTGAAAACACCGAACTTCCCCATACCTATGGCAGGGCCTACAGCCTTTCACGGGAAGCAAGGACCACGCCGGGTGAGTTGCCTGGTGAAGATGACGATGTATGGGCGCAAGTCCAGGTAAACCATAAGTTGTCTTTGAGCAACGGCCAGGTCGTTCTATGCGGCGAGGGCGAAATGGGCAACGAAGGTTTTATCGCCAGGACCGATGCACGCAATCATTTGGAGTGGTTCCTGTTCTCGACCACAGCCAATCCATTCGTGGCGATCAAGCAAGAAGGCGACCTGGTTTACGTTCAGTCCACGCACAACTTTTGTGTCGTCTTGAACCTGTTGGACGATGACGTGCTCATCGTCAACGAAAGCGTTTTTCAAGTTGCCCGATAGCAGTTGCAGGGCCCCAATCACAGTGGCGACTGCAACTGAAAAGGACTTCATACCTGACCGAGGGAAATGCAAAATAAAAATGAAAAGATCATTCATCGCTTCACTGGCTGTTCTAGCGTTGATCCAAGCACCGTTATCCTTCGCCGATAATGCCAACGGCAAAAACCTCTACCTGCAGCGATGTGCCGTGTGCCATGGACCGGATATCAAGGGGACGGGACCGTTGGCCAATAAAAGCAATCCGCCTACCCCGGACCTCACGACATCCGCCTTCAAGAAACGCCTGAACGATTACCCGGGCGTTATCGTTTCCTCGGTGATACTGCGACCAAACGGCGACCTGATCCCAAGAACCTTGCGCGAGAACGGCGTGAAGATTGCGCCCTATGCCTGGAAGGTCCAGGACTTTCGTGATTTGCACCAGTACATGACCGGGGTGATCGCGAAAACTCGCTGACCTGGCCCAGCTCAACGTATCGCAGGGCTTGACCAGGTGCCGCCATCTGCTGTTGAATGCGCGCCCTCAAGCCCCTGCAACCTTTCTCCCAAGTGGTGAAGCCAGTGCCCTACGCCAGCCAACACGCCTGATACCGACGACGGTCCATCGTGCCTGATGGCTGCCCGCGCTTTTGCGCGGCGCCTCCTCATCGCTGTGCCTGCCTGATCCTGTCGTCGGTTTTTCCCTATTCCCAAGGAGAAACCCATGAACATGGATATTCGTGCCGACGCGCACTCCCTAGAACTGCTCAAGTACCCCCGTACCCCCCACCTGGAAAGCTCACGCCTGCAGGATGGCGACACTGACGCCGGACAGGTTCGTTATGCCTCCCTGGCTGGCCAATGGCTGGTGGTGGAAGAAAAACTCGACGGTGCCAACGCCGGCATCAGCTTTACCGAGGGCGGCGAACTGCGCCTGCAATCCCGTGGCCACTACCTCACTGGTGGCGGACGCGAGCGCCAGTTCAATTTGTTCAAGCAGTGGGCCGCGGCCCACGAACACTGGCTGCTGGAGCGCCTGGAAGATCGCTTCGTACTGTACGGCGAGTGGCTGCACAAGAAGCACTCGGTGTTCTACGACCACTTGCCCCATTACTTTTGCGAGTTCGATGTGTGGGATCGCAGCACGGGGTTGTTCTTGTCTACGGCCGCACGCCGCAAGCTGCTCCAGGACGGCCCCGTGCTGTCGGTACCGGTGCTGTACGAAGGCCCGGCACCACGCCGGCAGGCCGAGCTGATGGCGCTGGTTAGCGATTCGCTGGCCAAGACTGCCCATTGGCGCGAGGCATTCGAGCAAGTGGTACGCCGTGAAGGCCTCGACCTGGCCCGGGCCTGGCGCCAGTGCGACCGCTCCAGTCGCATGGAAGGCTTGTACCTGAAGCTCGAGGACGCACAACAAACCCTCGGCCGCTTGAAGTGGGTGCGCCAGGATTTCGTCCAGGCCATCCTCGATGCCGACCAGCACCATGCCAATCAACCGTTCATTCCCAATCAACTGGCCGCCGGCGTCGACCTCTACGCGCCGCGCCTGTCCATGGACTGGTACGGCTCCTGCCGTGGCTACTGAAGGAGCCTTTCGAAATGGATATTCATCCACTGCAACACCTGGTGCCCGAGCCTGGGCACGCCATGGACAGTGCCGCCTGCCTGGCGGCCATCCCGGCCCTGGCGCGCCTGGCCGACACCCCGCAGGACCCGACCTACCACGCCGAGGGCGATGTGTGGATTCACACCCGCATGGTGGTCGAAGCGCTACTGGCCCAGCCGGCCTACCAGCAGGCCAGCGCCGAGCAGCGCTTCGTGCTGTTCTTCGCCACCTTGCTGCATGACATCGCCAAGCCCGATACCACGGTGATCGACCCCGAGACCGGGCGTATCGGCCAACCCGGACACTCGCGTCGGGGAGCGGTGGATGCCCGGCTGCTGTTGTGGCGCGCCGCTGTGCCGTTCGAGCTGCGCGAGCAGATCTGCCGCATCATCGCCGTGCACCAGGTGCCGTTCTTCGCCCTGCAAGGCGATCGCAGCGGGCGCAGCACGGAGTTCCTGCTCCACAAGCTGTCCTGGGAGCTGCCGGTGTGGATGCTCTGCGCGGTGGCCGAGGCCGACATGCAAGGTCGTGATTACGTTGGCAAGGCCGATGTCTTGAGTGCCATTGAACTGTGGCGTGAACTGGCGGCCGAGGAGGGCTGCCTGCAGGGGCCGCGCGCCTTCGCCGACGACTACACGCGCATCCAGTACCTGCGTGGCGCCCGGGTGCACCCCGACTATCCGCTGCATGCACCGCAAGGCTCGCAAGTGCTGATGCTTTCCGGCTTGCCGGCCAGCGGCAAGGACACCTGGGCCGCGCGACATCATCCGGACCTGCCGGTGGTCTCGTTCGACGATGCGCGCCAGGCCCTGGGCCTGCGCCACGGGCAGAACGAAGGCGCCGCCGCGCACTACGCCATCGACCGGGCCAAGGCCTTGTTGCGAGAGCAGCGGCCATTCATATGGAACTCGACGCACCTGTCGGCGCAGATGCGCAATCGCACCCTGGACTTGCTGTACGGCTACGGTGCAGAGGTGGAGATCGTCTACCTGGAAAGCCCGGAGAGCGAGATCATGCGGCGCAACCAGCAGCGCGACACCTCGCTGCGCAACGCGGATATCCGCCGCATGCTATTCAAATGGGAGGTGCCGCTGCCGACCGAGGCGCACCGGGTGAGTTACCAGGCGCTGACCAGGTGATGCCGGAGGAGGGCGGTGGAGGCCAGGGGGATGTAGAGAGTGGCGCCCTTGCATGATTACGCTGGCCAACCCCATGGCCAGGTGGAGCAAGGCAAGGGCGCAGCGGGTTGGCCCAGGTTAGTTCTGCCAGCACTGCGCGTAGCGCTCACACACCCCGTAGCGCTTGTCCAGGTCGGCCATCCGGGTCCAGTGATCGGCCATCGTTTCTTTTTGCAATTGCTCATCGAGCCGACGGTAGTACTGCAACATCGCGTTGTTGGTAGCCAGCGCCTGGGTGACATCGGTGGCCTGGGTGTCTGGCACCAGTGCCTTGATGGCTGGTGTATCCAAGCGCGAGAGGCGTGTGCGGTACTCGGCCTTGTAGTGCTCGAGCGCGCTGGCCTTTACCCCTTGAGCCTGCTTCAGGTAAGTCGCTACGTTCTGCCGAAATTGGCTCCAATAAGCATCCGGCAGGTCCAGGTTCATCTGCCGCTTGCGCTTGTCCACCACCAGGTCGGCGGCTTCGTTCTGGCTGCTCTCGCTCAAGGCCGGCCCGGGCTTCATCTCGCTGATGATGCTCTGCGAGACAATCTGCTCGATCATTTCGTCACGCTCGACGGTGGCCGGCAGGCCCTTTACGGGCGCAGGGAAGAGGGCGTTGGCGCCCAGGCAGCTTGCCAGGCCTTTGTTCACCAGAGGGACAGGGGAGCGCACCACTTGGCCCTGCGCTTGGTGCAGGCGCTTGAGCGATGTCACGCACTGACTGCCGGCACGACTGAAGGTGAGTTCATATTCAGCGCCACTTTGCGGCGTGAAGGTGAAGGCCATGCCACATACCGAGCCGGTGCCCTGGGTATTGAGGTGCAGCATCCGCTCTTTGTTCGGGGCCAAGCGGATTTCCAGGTAGGGCGTCTTCTGGGAGGCAGGAGGTATCGACATGTTCGCTCGCCGGCGAGAATCGGCGAGGAACAAGTTATTGAGAATCCCCGTGGTTTGCCCGTCACAGTTCTGCTCATCGAATACTCCCAGCGTGGCGCTGCTCATGTCGCTGATAAAACGAAGCTTGGCGGCGTCTGCTTCGGTTGCATCCGGATAAGTGCCCGATAAACTGCAGCCGCTCAAGAGCAAGGCGAAGGCCATGGCACCCGATACACGGCCGGTGAAAATACTACTCATAGTGGGGTGTCATCCTTAACGCTTGATTTGAAAGGGGCAGCATCATAATGGGAAAGCCACATTTTGTTTCAATGGATCGAGTATCGAATGCGCAAGACAAGTCAGTTGTTGGTAGTTGGAGTTACAGCCTTGATGAGTGCCTGTTCGGCATTACCGCCTGAAATGGCCCTGGATTCCAAAGTCTATTGCGCCGAAAACGCAGGCCTTGTCCTGGGTGCGCTGATCGAGGGCGGGCCCTACGGCACCTGGATCAGTTTTCGTGACGTGAATAGCGGCAAGACCTACGGCTGGGCTCCCAAGGACTATTACTCGGCATGGTTGCCTGCAGGTACCTATGAAGTGAATGACCTGGGTTCACGCCGCGGCCTCATGGGCCCCTATTCGAAACCCCTGCGTTTTACCGTGGCCAACGGCCAACTCAACTACCTGGGCGAGATGACGTATGGCTGCCCGGTCGCGGCCCACCCAGCTGCCGTCTATGGGGTCAAGAACTGCGGCTTCCTTGCACTGGGAACCTGCACGGTGGACCGTCCCAGCATTGCCATATGTGTAACGGACAGGCAGGAACAGGCCGTTCGAACCTTCGTCAAGCAGCACCCGCAATACTCCCGGCTTCCGGTCAGGCCGACCGTGATGTCGACGCAGCAGCCGTAACGACGGCCAACTCGCTTGGGCATCGATGGCGGGTAGGGCAGGGAGCAGGTCGTGATCTTTTCGGCATTGCTCGCCTTATGCCTTAAGATGCCCGGTTGCCGAAAGAACCGTCATGGCCATAACCGCCATGAAGGGCTTTCATCCTTTACGAACAAGTGTGGTGAAGATGAACAAGCCTTTCATTTCGCTGTGCCCTGAAATCACTCGGGCACATGCGCTGACGTTGAAAGATTGGTTGGAAGATGAGCGCGTTACCTGTTACTTGAGCGATTCACGTGATGTTTCCCGTTCCATCGAACACGTCATCGATCGGACCCAACTGCCGATCCTGACCCATCTATTCAACCGGGACGGCCGGTTCTTCATGGCCTATGACCGCCATGACGCCCCGGTGGGTTTTGTCCGACTCGTCAAGACCGGCTCCAATTGCGAGATAGTCCTGGTCATCGGAGACAGCGACAAATGGGGCCGGAACCTTGGCGCCCGGACCATCCGCGAGGGCATGAAGCTGGCCTTTCTCGATATGCGGGCCGAAAAGCTCATCGCCAAGATCCACCCGGACAACTCGCGCTCACTGAAAGCCTTCGTGCGCAGCGGCTTTGTGCTTGAGAACGAAACGCCGGCATTGAAATCATTTTCCATGACGGCGGGGCGCTATCTGCAGTTCTTGCGCGAGGGGGCCGCTGGCGACTCCACGGGGATCTACATCACCGAAATCGACAAGGCCAGGCTCGAGAGCCTGATCGTCTTCGAGCAGGGCCTGGCCGTGGTTGAACTCGAACATGAGCTTGGACGGGCCATTGTCGTCAAGCCGCAGCATGTGGCGCGCAATGTCGTCACGATGAATTCCAGGGCCTTGCTGCACCTGGATGACGAAGAAATCGAAGTGGCCCTGGTCTACCCTGACGACGCGGACAGCAGCGCCGGCAAGCATTCCGTGTGTTCCGACATCGGCGCCGCCATCCTGGGTTATCAGGAGGGCGATGCCATCGACTGGCGTATTTCTGATCGGACCCGCCGGATCGAGATCAGGAAGGTGCTTTACCAGCCAGAGGCCGCAGGCGATTTCCACCTGTAGTTGCGGCCCAGTGTTCGTCCATCAGGCGCCAAGCCCCTCCATAAAAGAGGCCGCGCCTGATGCTGGCCATCCTTAGCACCCGGGCGAACCAGTACACGAGCGATCTGGAGTCGAGCCTCTTCAGCCAGGCCCGGTGTCGATCAGGCTTCAGAGTTTTTGCAGTGGCTGGATAAGCTGGAAGCGCTGGCGATACTCATCCGTCACCTGGCGCGCCTCGCTGTTGCCGGTGATCACGCGAGGGGTGATGAGCACGATCAGTTCCGACCGGTCGTCATTGCGGATGGTCGTACCGAACAACCACTTCAGCCCCGGCACCTTGCCCAGATACGGCACGCTGCGATCGGCCTCTGCCTGGTTTTGCTTGATCAGGCCTCCCAGCAGGACAGTCTGGCCGCTTTGCACGGCGACTTGGGTAGACACCGCGCGGGTCGAGATGGTGGGGTTGGCCGGTGGCGTCGCCGTGGTCCCGGTTCCGCCGCTGGCGGGAGTCGTGGCGTCGCTGACCTGTTGCTGAATGTCCATGTACACCAAGCCGCCGGGGTTGATGCGTGGCACCACATTGAGGATCACCCCGGTCTGCACGTACTGCACGGAGCTGGTCTGGATGGCGCCGACCCCGGTATTGATGGTGGTCTGGCTGATCGGGATGTTGTTGCCCACCTGGATCCGCGCTTGCTGGTTGTTCATCACCACCAGCGATGGCGCCGACAGCACCTTGGTGTTGCCGCTGGTTTCCAGCGCTCGCAAGGCCACCTGGAAGTTGTTGCTGACAAAGGAGTAGAACAGCGAAGCCGATCTCACCTCGACGCCGCCTCCGCCCAATGCACCCTGGCTGCCCGTGGTGTTCTGCACGCCAGGAGTGGTCGAGTTGCCCGCCAGGTTCCCCAGGTACCATTGCACGCCTTGCTCCAGGGAGCCGGTCAGGCTGACTTCCAGAATGCGTGTTTCGATCTGCACTTGCAGGGGGGGATTGTCCAGACGCTGTATCGCCGACTCGATTTCAGCCCATTGCGCCGGCCGGCTGCGTACCAACAGTTGGTTGCTGCTTTTCTGGGCCGTGATGCGCACTGAATTGTCGAATGTCTCGTTGCTCGTGGCGTTTTCGGCCTGCTCCTGGTCCTCGCTGCTGGCCTCGAACTCTTCTTCCGGCTGTGCCGCGTTGGTGCCTTCGGCGTTGCCGTTACCACCGATCCCATTGATCCCCGATGGCAGGCCTGAAACATTGCCGCTGCCGTCATTGCCAGTGCCGTAACCATTGCTCGACAGGGTGACCGTACGCAGGCCGGGTGCTACCTGGGCGGCCGGCTCGTCGGTGATTTTCGCATTGCCGTAAATCTGTCGCAGGTACTTGGCAAGGTCGGTGGCCTTCATGTTGCGCACGTCGTACACATACATTTGCGGTTCATTGCCGCCGCCCTGGTCAATGGCTTCGATCCAGCGCCCGACATCACTGAGGTACTGCGGCTGAGAAGAGATCACCACGATGGAGTTGGTGCGCTCGATCGGCAGGAAACGCAACATCCCGGCCAGCGGTGTCGCGCTTTGCGCTCCGAACAAATGCTCAAGCTCGGGCATCAACTTGCTGACGTTGGCGTGCTTGAGCCCGAAGACGCTGACGGACATGCCCTTGAGCCAGTTGACATCGAAGGTGTCGATGGTCTGCTGATAGTTGTTCAGTTCATCGGGAGTGCCCGCCATGATCAGCAGGTTGCGGGCGGCGTCGACCTGCACGAAGGCATTTTCCCGGGCCATGGGTTGCAAGAGCTTTTGCATTTGCGGTGCGGAAATATAGTTGAGCAGAAAGAACCGCGCCGTCATGCCGCTGCCAGGTTGTGGCAATGCCAGCTGCGGCGCGAGCCGGCCGGCGAGCGCCGTGTTCGCCGGCAGCACAACGTAGCTGTCGTTCTGCCGGATGATGGCGTTCCTGGTCAGTGCCAACAGGGTTTCCAGGATCGAGAAAGCCTGGCTCTTGTCGACGGGCCTGGAGGTCGAGAAGGTGACGTCGCCCACCACACCCGGGGCGATGCTGTAGTTCTCCTTCAGCACATCACCGAGGATGGTGTTGGCCACGGCCTGGATCGAGACATTGGCGAAGTTGAAGGTGACGCCTGGCTCTTGGGATGCCCTAGCGGCATGGGGCAGCGCTGACGGTTTCTTATTGATGAAGTGCTGGTTGCCCTGGACAACCCGGGTCGTGGTCGGCGGTGTGATGATCGCCAGTGGCGGTGCTTTCGGCGCCGGGATCGGCAGCGGCGCGCGATCAGTACCGGTGCCGGACAAGGCCTCTTTGATCAACCTGTCGTCCCGTGCGCTGTCGGTGGCCGGTGTCGTACAACCACAGAGCGCCATCGCGCCGGCCAAGCCCGTGTAGATGAATCGTTTTCTCACAGATCGCTGTCCTTGGGAGTGTCAGGCAAAGAGGGGAGAGCCGGTGTGTTCTGCGGCACTTTCAATAGCAGCAGCTTCAACGTTTGGGTGTTGGCACCCTGGGTCAACGAGACGTGTGTCGGTTCGATCCGCTCGACTCGCCAGCCATTGGGCAGTTGTTGCTGTTCGAGGGCCGCCAGCTGTTGCCCGTCGCTGGTCTTGAAGAAGGCCTTGCGCAGGGCTCCGGAAGCGATGACGCCGGTCAGGCTCAGGCCATTGAGCGACGCTGGCGCCGTCTCGGTGGCTGGGGAGGGTGACGGGTCAGGCTGCCTATGGGCGTTGAACAGTGGTTTTTTCCAGGTGTATTCATGCGCTGCCAACGCTACGGGCATGGGCTCGGCAGTGCCGGCGGCTTTCACCGGGGCAGCCGATGGATCGAGTGGAGGGAGCCACTGAACCTCGGTGCCAAAGCCGTTGAGCAAGATCAGGAGCAACCCCAGCAGGCCCAGTACGGCTGCACTCAGCCAACGAAGCGAGGGCGGGAAGCGCGTCATGGCGTCGCTCCTTTTGGCGTTGGGTTTTGCAGGTAAGCGCTGATCAGCAGTTGCGCGGCCAAGCGATTTGCGCTGGCAAGCTGGCCCCGGCTTTTCTCGATCCGCAAGGACTCGATGAACAGCGAGACTTTGCCGTTTTCCAGGCGGTGCAGCAGGCCGGCCAATGGCTCGATGGCGCATTCGAGGTTGATCCGCACACTGACTTGCCGATAAGGCCCTTGCTGGGTGACCGGCACCGGAATTCGATTGGCCAGCGTGCAGCCACTGCCCACCGTGGCGAATACCTGCAAATCGGCGGCGATCAACTGCATCAGTTGTGCGGTGGCCGTGCCCATGTCGGAATCGGCCAGCAGGTTTTCATTGCCCACGGATGAGCGCCCGATCTGAGCCAGCGAGTTCTCCAGCGCAGGCCGTTGGCCGGACAATGCCACGTAGCGTTGCTGGTTGTGGCGTAGCAGCGCCATCTCATCGGCAATGGCCAACAAAGGCTGGCTGAACCAAACATGCAAGGTCAGAAAATACCCCCCGACCAGGCTCAAAGCGGCCAAGGCCAGGGCCAGGGCGCGCTGGCTAGCGGGAGTTGGTCGCAGGCGCATGGCTGGCCTCCGCTTTGCGTAGGGTGGCGAGCATGCTGAAGCGGTCCAGGCCGGTGACAAGGTCTGGCTGGATGGCGCCCTGGAAATTGATGCCTTCCAGGCTGCGGCAGGCTTTCATGGCACTGATCAGGGCGCTGGCCTGGCTGCTTTGGCCGGTCAGGCTGACCTGGCCGTCCGGGTTGATATTCAGGGACTCCAGGGTGGTGTTCAGCGGGATGCATTGGCTCAACTCATCGAGCAGCGCCGCCATCGAGGTGGTTTGTGCCCGGCGTTCCACGACATAGCGTTGAGCGTTGAGGGTGTCGTCGATCTGCTGATTGAGCGCCTGGACCTGTTGCGTTTGCCGTTGCAGGGCCTTGACCTGCTGCCGCATGTCTTCAAGGGCCTGCTGACGGTTGTGCAGCCAGAGCTGCAGGCCGGCCAGCGCCAGGACCAGGGCGACCAGCGCAAGGGCCGGAGCTGGCCGCATCAGCGAGCGGCGTCTGCGGGTGCGGCGATGGGGTGCCAGCAAGTCGACGTGCAACCGTGTGCCGTGCTCATCCAGTACATCAACCGCCATGATCGAATGACCAGCCTGTTGCGCCTGATCGAGCAGCGTATCCAGCCGCTCACGCCTGACCACGGCCAGGCGAATGCGAATCAGCGAGTCGTGGGCAGAGGGCAGGCGGACACAGTCGAAATAGACCTGGCTGGCCTTGAACGGGGTGTACTTGTCCATCTCGTACGACAGCATGGAGCTGAGGTCCTGGGCCACCGCCGCCGGCAGGGACACTTCATGGAGCAAGCGCTGGTGCGGCAGCAGGATCAGGACCGCTGCAGCAGATGTCGATGGCGCGAGGGCTGGTTGCAGTTGCTCAACGTCCCCGGTCCAGAAATGGTCGTCCCGGGAAAACAGCAACGGTTGTTTTTTCTCGGGGTTGATCCTGGCTCGCCAGGAGGCGGGCAGGCAGGCCAGGAGCTCTGCCCGCCACCAGGCAAGGAATCCAGGCAGCGGCGACCCTCGCCAGCGCAGCAGTAGCCAGCGGATCAGCGGCTGTAGCCGGTCAGCCAGGGGCTGGATCAGCAGATTCATTCTTTCCAGCGCAGCACCCGATACGGTCGTTGACCGCTTCCTTGTGGTGAAAGAAAAACCACGGCCTCCAGGGAAGCCGAAACCTGATTCTCCAGCGTCGCCAGGACTCGCACATTGACCACCGATTCGGGGCCCCGCTGCAGCGCGACCTTTGGCCGTGACAGTTTGAGCAAGGCCAGCAGTTCGGGGCTGGCTGCATCCACATCCGGCACCGTGAGGCCGGACCAGAGCGTGAGGTGCGGTAGCAAGCGCTCGTACAGGCGCGGCTGCATGCCGGGTAACTGCTGCAACTGTTCGAGCGCTTTGAGGGGGCCGGCACTGCGCTGTTGGCCCAGGCTTTCACTCCATTGCCGAGCCTGCCCGGAGGTTGCGCCGAGGCCATGGGCCAGGCGCGCGAAACTGTCCAGCGCGGCAAAATTCAGATCCAGTTTGCCGCGCTCGCTGCTGACTTGGAGGCTCAGCGTGGCCTGCTCAAAGGGCAATGAGTAAACACGCCCGTCAGCCACCGTGCGCGGCGGATAGGCAAACAACCCTTCGACCGCCAACGCCAGGCCCGCTTGCGCGGCCAGCAGGGCGCGGCTGTGTTGCAGTTCAAAAGCGCTCTGGCGGTTTTCCAGGCGCAGGATCTCGACCAGGCTGCCCATCATCAGTCCCAGCAGGGCGATGGCCCACAAGACCATGATCAATGCGGCGCCGCGCTGGCGGCTCATGGGGTCACCTCGGAATCCAGGCGCAAGGCCACGATTTGCGTGGGCCACAGGTCGGCTTCGCGAGTATCGACGTCGATACGCACGGCCTGGGGCAGCCGGTCCGGCCAGGGCCAGCGCTCCAGCCAGTCGGTCGGCTGGCGGTTGGGGTCCAGGCCTCTGTAGCTCAAGCGCAAGTCCTGAACCTCCTGCACCAGTATCTGGGGATTGCCCCAGGGGTGTAGCCCATCCGGGCGGTCCTGGCTGAAACTGATTTGCAGGCGACTGGTATCAGCCGGGCCGGCCACCGCTTCAAGGGTATGCACCTGGACACCAGCGGCGAGTTGCCCAGGCATTGGAGAAACGAAACGCATGCGTTGTCGCTCTCCTTCGAATACCCGTTCCTGATCCGCCGCGTGGCCAAAATCCTCGGCCAGCGCCTGTTGGAGTGCGCTGCGCAGAAAGTTCTGCGCGGTCCTCACTTGGGTCAGGCGATCGGTGTGTTTTTCGCTGAGCAGCAGCAAGTGGTTACCGGAGCCCAAGGCGGAACCGATCAGCACCATCAGCAAGCCGAGGAAGCTCAGGGCGAGCAGCACTTCCAGCAGCGTAAACCCGCGCTGGCCTTGCCTCATGGCAGGCTCCCCGCTGGATGCTTGATGGCCTTGAGCGTGACGAAGCGTTCATGCCGGCTGCCCTTGACCAGCATGAGTTCTAGCTGGGAGAGCACAATGGCCCCCTCATCCCGAAGCGGGGTGGCGCTCAGGCGCCATTGGATACCGTCGCGGGTACCTTCCAGGTGGGCGCCGCTGCCCAGGCCTTCTCCATATTCGGCCATCAGCGAAGTGGCCATCAGGGCCATTCGGGTTGTCTGCCCATCCCGCACCAGTGCCTGGGTGGCGTAACCCAGGGTGTTGAGTACGACTGCAAACCCAATGCCCAGGACGACGATCGCCGCGAGTAATTCGACCAGGGTAAAGCCACGCTGCTGGCGGGGAGGCAAAGGCGTCATGGCTGTTGCCTATCTCGCCAGTCGACCCGTCCGGTGAGCCAGTCGATATCGATACGCGTCGCTTGGTTGCCGCGCGCCAGGTACAGGTGCCCGCCAGTGGAACCGCCGTTGGGGTAGAAGGTGATCAGCCCGACTGCCCCTTCATCGCTATCGGCAGTGGCCGCCGTCGTCAGGCGCAGGGTCATGCCATCCGGCAATTGGCGCGGTGCCTTGCCGGGCAGCTGATAACTGTTGCGCAGTACATCCAGGCGCAGGGAGGCTGGTTGTCCTGCGCTGATGGCTTGGCTTCGGACCTGGCGCAACGCCAGGCTCAGGTCACGCTTGACCTGGCGCTCCTGGGCGCTCTTGAGCCCCTGGGAGATACCCGAGGCCAACAGGCCGAAACCCACGGCAACCATGAGCAGCACCACCAGCATTTCCAGGAGGGTGAAGCCCTGTTGAACCGGCCGCATGGCAGGCATGGCTATTCCCAACTGCCCAGGTCCTTGCTGTAGCCGTCACCGCCGGGCTGGCCGTCCTGACCGTAGAAAATCAGGTCGAACGAACCGTGCTGGCCGGGTGCGCGATAGCCGAATGCATGGCCGAACGGGTCCTTGAGATCACTGGCCTTGGCATACGGACCGCTCCAACTGGCGGCATTGGCGGGGCGGGCAAGCAGCGCATCGAGGGTGCGCGGCGGTGACCCGACGTCCAGCGCATAGCTTTCGATTTTCATCGACAGGCTGGCCAATTGCGCCTTGCCGGCACCGTACTTGCCCTTGTCGACATTGCCACCCACCTGGCGAACGACGATGGTCGCGACAACGCCGAGCAAGACAATGACCGCCAGCATCTCCAGTAAAGTGAGGCCGCGCTGGCGCTTGGGCAGTGAACGAGCTGTTTTCATTAACGTCTCCGGTCAAAGGTTACTGGTCAGGCTCATCAGCGGCAGCATGATGGCCAGCATGATCACCGCCACCAACACCGCCATGACCACGGTCAGGCTCGGGACCAGCGCGGCCAACAGGCGGTCGATGCTGCGCTTGGCTTCTTCATCGAAAATGCTCGCCACTTTCAACAACATGCCATCGAGTTTCCCGGACTCTTCACCCACTTCGATCATCTGGATCGCGAGGTCTGGCAACAGTTGTTCGGTTTCCAATGCCGTCGACAACCGCTGACCGTCCTTGACCTTGACCGTGGCGTTTGCCACGGCGGCGTTCATCGCCAGGTTACTGGCGACTTGCCGGCTGATGTCGAGGGCATTGATCAGGGGTACGCCCTGGGTCACCAAGGTGCCCAGGGTACGGGCGAACCGTGCGCTTTCCAGGCGTTTCAACAAGCCGCCGGCCAGGCGTGATCGCAGCAGGTATCGATGCCATTTCAAGCGATTTCCGGGCCGGCCCATGTAGCTCAGCGCTGCCCAAGCCAGCCCGAGAAGCAGCGCCAATGCATGCAGGCCATAGCTGGAAAGAAACTGCCCGAGGTCGAGGATCAGCTGGGTCAGCAGCGGGACAGGCACCCCCAGGCCGTCGAAAATCGGCACGAACTGCGGGACCACATAAGCCAGCAGCAACACCAGTGAGCCGAGCACACCCACCACCAGGAAGGCCGGGTAAATCAAGGCGTTGATGACTTCAGTGCGGATGGCCTGGATCCGTTCCAGGTAGCTCGCCAGTTGCCCGAGGCTTTGATCCAGCACCCCCGCGGCTTCACCGGCGTGAACCAGGCTCAAGTACAGCGGGGTAAAGGATTGCCGTTCGACGGCCATGGCCGCTGACAGCGTCTGCCCGGCCTTGACCCGGTCGCGAATGCGTTCGATCAATTGCCGAGCCGCTGGTTTGCCGGGTTGTCGGATCAGGATACCCAGCGCCCGTTCCAGCGGCTGGTCAGCCCCGAGCAACGTCGCGAGTTGCTGGGTAAAACGGCCGAGTTCTTCGCGACTCAAATGGGACGGGCGCAACCAGGAGGGGCGAGGCAAACCCGAGGCGCCGCTGGCGCGTTGTACCCGCAGGACCAGCAGGCCACGCTCTTGCAACTGGCTCGCGGCGGCCTGCGGGTCGCTGGCTTCAAGATGGCCGTTCACGGTGTTGTGGTCGGCGTCCAATGCCTTGTATCGATACTGTTCCATGGTCAGTCATTGCGCGTGATGCGCAATACCTCTTCCAGTGAGGTGATACCCGCCAGGGCCTGGCGCAGGCCTTCTTCATGCAAGGTGCGCAAACCGGCAGCGCGAGCGGCCTGCTCCAGGGTAGCAGCGTCGGCGTGGCGCATCAGCAGCGAGCGGATTTCTTCATTCATCACCAACAATTCGGTGACGGCACTGCGTCCGCTGTAACCGGTTCCCGGTGCATCGGCCCTGGGCCGGTACAGCCGGATCGGACGCTCATCGGTGTAGCGATCCAGCTGGTGCTCGGCGATTAGTTGCGCCGGCGCCTCAAAGGCTTCGCGCCATTGCGGGTCTAGCCGTCGCACCAGGCGTTGAGCAAGGATCCCGGTGACGGTCGAGGCGATCAGGTAGCTCTCCACACCCATGTCCAGCAAGCGGGTAATGCTGGCCGCGGCGCTGTTGGTGTGCAAGGTCGACAACACCAGGTGGCCGGTCAATGACGATTGAATGGCGATCCGGCAGGTTTCCAGATCGCGTATTTCACCGATCATGATCACGTCCGGGTCCTGGCGGACGATCGAGCGCAATGCGCCGGCGAAGTCCAGGCCTATGGCCGGTTTTACCTGAATCTGATTGATCCCGGGCAATTGGTATTCGACAGGGTCCTCGACGGTGATGATTTTCCGTTCGCTGGTATTGAGCCGGGTCAGTGCGGTGTACAGCGTGGTGGTCTTGCCCGAGCCGGTGGGGCCGGTCACCAGCAGAATGCCATGGGGGCGCTCGAGCAAGCCGAGGAGCTGCCGGAGCCGCTGGCCATCGAAGCCCAGGCTGGGAAAATCGAAGGTCACCTGCTCGCGGTCCAGCAGCCGCATGACTACCGATTCGCCGTGACGGGTCGGCACCGTCGAGACCCGCAGGTCCAGCTCCTTGCCTTGAATCCTCAACATCATGCGTCCGTCCTGGGGCAGGCGTCGTTCGGCAATGTCCAGGTGCGCCATGATCTTGATCCGGGAAATCACCGCTGCCGACGAACTGACCGGAGGCGCCTCGCCTTCCTGCAAGGTTCCATCGATGCGGTAACGCACCTTGAGCTGGTTTTCGAAGGGTTCGATATGAATGTCCGAGACGCCCAGTTCGACCGCTCGCTGCAACAACAGGTTCACGATCCGGATCACCGGGGCTTCGGAAGCCAGGTCCTTGAGGTGTTCGATATCGTCGGTCTTGTCGACGCTCTCACCGAGGTTTTCGATCAGCGTGCCCATGGCCGAGCGGCCCTGGCCGTAATAGCGTTCGATCAATTGTTCAATCTCACTGCGCAGGCCAATCGACAGGCGCGCCGTGAGCTGGCTGGCATATTCCAGAGCCAGGATCGGATAACGCTGGGTCGGGTTGCTCACCAGTATGTGCAGTTGCTGGTCGAAGGGCGGCAAAGGCACCACCCCGTAGTGTTTCAGGAACCGTGGCGAGACGTCCGGCAGACCACCTTCCAGCGGCGGCGCGTCGCTGCCATGCAACAAGGGAATGTCGAGCAGGGTCGACCAGGCCGTTGCCAGGTCTTGTTCCGAGAGCCGGCCAAGTCGAATCAGCAGCTCGGGCAGCTCGTGTTGTTGCGCGTCGCCCTCTAGCTGCCTGGCTTGTGCCACTTCGGCCCCTTTCAAGTGCCCCTGTGTTACCAGCCAGTCGATAGCTTGCGTGGTCAGTGTGGGTGAGTCGGCTATGGCCATCAGCGGATTCCGTGGGTGAGCAGACCTTGTCACCCCATGACTGCCGTGCGTCACGGGGTAACAAGGTGCCTTAATGGCTCAGCGGCTGTGGGGCACTGCTGCCGAAGATCTCCAGGCGCAGCGCCTTGAGTTTCTCCTCGATGGCGGCGCGCCGTGCCTCGTCGCCGTCGACGGTCTTGAGTACTTCGTCAATCGCCTGGTTCGCGGCCTGCTGGTAGGTCTCCAGTTGCTGGCGCTGGGCAAGCGAGGGGAGGGCCGGTGGTGTGGAGCGGTCTTTCATGTCCATCCAGATGCTGTAGTTCAGGCGCTCCTGTGACTTGGGGTCGGACTCGATGTTTGGCGTCAGTCGTTCGACCTGGGCATAGGCGGTCTTCAATTCCTCGCCGTTGCTGACCGAGGTTTTCAGCTCGTTGATCAAGCGCTCGGCGGTCTGCCGGCGCTCAGTGGCCGACAAGGTGTTGGCGGTTTGCGAAAACGAGGTGATTTGCTGTTCCAGCGACGCTGGCGCTTGGCTGTCGGCGGCTGGCGCAGGCACGGCCGGCTTGGCATCGCTCACTGGGCGCGAGGCGACGCTGTGCGCTTGTTCCACGACGCTGTCCACCGGCTGGCGAAACAGCACCAGGTAGGCGATCAGCGCCGCACACACCGCTAAAAGAATGGCTTTCATCTTGAAGGTTCCTTTCATCAGGACGGCATGATGTCCAAGAGTGGATCGGTGCGGCTTGGCAAACCGGTTTCAACATGCCCAGCGAGCCGTCGAGAGAAGTTGCTTTCGGTGTTGGTGGCTGTGAGGGTCAGGTCATACCAGCCGGAACTGCTGCGCAGCAACCAGGAATCGCTCAGGCTTTGACCCGGCTTGAGTTCAAGGGTGTGAACCGTATCGCCCTTGTACGCGGGGTTGGATTTCACCGTCACCGTACAGGACAGTACCCCGGTATTTTTGATCGTCAGGACAATCTGCGCCCCCTGGTAGCTGACTGAAACCTCAGGCCGGGCGAGGGTCTTGGCCAACTGGTTATTGCCGGTAAATTCCCGATAGAAGCCATTCGGTGCACGCACTTCAAAGCCGTAGCGACCGTTCGCGTCGATACGGTCCTTGAGGTTTTCAATGAGCGTCTGGCCGCGGCTTCTAAGGTTAGTTGCCGCATGGATATCGTAGCTGGTCACCGTATAGAACGCCGGGGCGCCCCGTTCGTTGGAGTGCACCTGGAAGACCGCAGCCGAACGTGCGTACGGGTTTTCCGGCAGGGCCATGCCCTCGTTTCTCAAGTTGAGCAGCAGGCTGCCATCGCTGGCGGCGACGCTGACCTCGGCATGTAGCTGGTAGGGCACTGCCAGGGCGTCGCGCTGGCCGATTTCCTGGCCCGGCAAGGTCGTAGGGTTGGTGTAATAAGGGTAGGAGCGATAGTACTGCTTGTAGTAGGCGTCATCCTGACGAGCTTTGGTTTCAGTCAGGTTGGTCAGGTTGGCAGGAACGCTGCTATCGGTTTTCCCGGTGAAGTCGAAAAGCGAGGTCAAGTCACCGCAAACCGCCCGGCGCCAGGGGGAAATATTGTCCGCGGTAACGCCGAAGCGTTTTTCGAGGAATCTGAGCACAGAGGTGTGATCGAAGACTTCGGCACTGACCTTTCCGCCCCGGGACCACGGCGATATCGCCAGTACCGGCACGCGCGGGCCCAAGCCAATGGGCAACTGGGTGGCGCTTTCGATTTCGCCTTGGGTGTCGACGGCCGAAAGGCCGGTGCCCGGTTTCCATGGTGGTACGGCAGCGGACACGTGGTCGAAATAACCGTCGCCTTCATCGTAGTTGATGATGAATACGGTCCTGGCCCAGACCTTGGGGTTGCTGGTCAGGGCTTCGAGAATCGTCGATACGTAGTATTCACCGAAGGAGGGACCCCACCAAGGGTGTTCCGAATAACAGTACGGCGGCACGATCCACGACACTTGCGCCAAGGTGTTGTTTTGCACGTCTTCGCGCAACTTGGTCACTCCGCGAGCGACCATGGCTCGTTGCCATAAATCGGAGTCGGGTTTTGATTCCTTGAAGCGTTTAAACCAGGCCAGGGCATTGCAGTCGTAATTGTTGTCGGCCTGTATGAGCCACTTCCATTTGAGATCGAGGTAGAGCCACCAGAGTGAAGACGACTGGTAGCCGCCTTCCTGGTAAATACGCCAATCGATATTGGCTTCGCTCAGGCGTTCGGGGTAGGTGGTCCAGTCCACAGAACCACTTACACCCATGGTGCCGTCGCCCATGCTGTTGGTGTATTGGACATTCTTGCCATCGCCGGTAGGCGCAGTGCGGCCGGTCATGTGATACAGGCGATTGGGGTTGGTGGGGCCCATGATCGATTGGTGATAGGCCTCGCCCAGGGTGAAGGCGTCTGCCAGGGCATAGTAGTACGGGATGTCATCCCGCTTGAAATGGCCCATGGCGGTGTAGTCCTGGATCGCCGTCCACCGGTCGTTGCGGCCTTCGTTCCAGGTCCCGTGAAACGCCGACCATTCGTGGTTCTGCGAACCTAACCATTGGGCGTGCACGTTCTTTGTATCGAAGTGATAAGGCAGGTATTCGGTGGTTTTGTAGGTTTGATGCATCACCGACTTGCCATCGGCGCGCTTGAGAACCCGAGGGTCGTTGAATCCACGAACGCCATTGAGGTGGCCGAAGTAATGATCAAACGAGCGGTTTTCCTGCATCAGGATGACCACATGGTCGACATCCTGCAGGGTGCCGCTGCGCACATCCGGCTCAATGGCCAGTGCGCGTCGTATGGTTTCGGGAAAAAGTCCGGACATTCCGGCCAGCGCTGCAGCTTGTGCACTGCCTTTCAAAAAAGTACGACGATGAAACTTTGGGGCGTCTGTCATCGATAAGCTTCCTGTAAGGTGCGTTGGGGAAGCGCCCTCATAAAAGGTCGACCTTATTGTTCTTTCTTGATGTTTTTATTAAATGGAGCGCTATTTTCTCGACGTTTCAGGCGCACGCGCCAGAGTCATGCTCTGCTGCAAATTTAAGTTCTGGCATTTCAGATGCGACAGTCACTCATAGTAAAGACGATACCCAGGCAGCTATTCAAGGCATAAGTTTCAGCAAAGGATAAGATGCACTTTTATGGGGCATGGCTATTTTTTGACCAAATAAGCGCTTTCCTGCAAGAGGCTCCTATCGCTTCTAATCTGAGGGCTACGACGCAAATACCACCAGGGCATTAAAGGACAAAAAGCGGACTTTGAAAGACAGATATTTGATTTTTAAATAGTCGACGCCATGCTACCTGCCGTTTATTGCAACAGAAACTGAGGTTCTTCCATGCCAAAGATCTGCTTACGCAGTGCGCTGAGCCTTTCTTCGATAAGGCTGTGCTGTTGCTCTTCGTCTTCAACGCTACCGAGCACCTCGTCAATCACCTGTTCAGAGGCTTTCGCGTAGAGGCCGATCTGCTCGCGCTGAAGGGAGGAGGGCAGCGGCGGCGGGGTATGGCTGTCCTTGAGTTCCATCCAGAGCTTGTAGTTCAAGGCCTCCAGAGGCTTGGGCTGGGGCTCGATGTAGGGCGTCAGTTCCTGAACGTGGGTGTAGGCCTGGTTCAGGTTCGCCCCTTTGGCGACGGCGCTTTTAATCTCATCTACCAAGTTTTCCGCGCGTTGCTTGCGCTCCGCCTCCGATAGCGTGCTGGCAGATTGAGAAAACCTGGTGATGTTGGCAACGAGCACTTTGATGTCGATCATGGTCGGTCCCTGAAGAAAGAGCGCGTGTGTTGTCGAACTTGAGCCAAAAGCCCCTATACGTAGTGGCCGGTAGAGTAGGGTACAAATATTACAAAACAACTCATCAATATACAGGCTTCCGGGTAAGACCATCACTTACCGATAATGACCGATGGGTCAGAATGACAACGAATCAAGAGAGGCCCGCAAGTAGGGTGGCGTTATCTTGGGTGGCGATATTGCAGAGGTCATTTTGAAAGCGACGGTTATTGATAATAAATACGATGCGAATATCAAGTGCAGGCCAGGGCCAGCACTTGAATTATCCCTGATGAGCAAGAACGAACCCTGCCAGAAGTAACTTGTCACCAACCGAGGGTCAATCAGCCACTACTTCAAATTTTCTAGTAGTTCCTGTAAAGGCGCTGATCGTTCCCCAGACATTCTTCTGATCACCGCCATGGCTGATGTAGTAGTAGCCGGGTTTGGCATCCTGTGGAATATCCCAGGAAATAGTCGCCTTCGATGCAGAAACTCCGACCCGTTCCCAGCGGTATTTGGTTTCCCAGTCGTTGTCGGTCGCCACACGTATGGCCGGTTTCTCACGGGCGGGGTCGGCTGAGGTGTAGTAAACGCTCAGGAAGGTATCTTCGGTATGCAAGTTGTTCTTCGGGTGCCCGGTGACGAAGGCCACCGTCACGGTTTGCCCCCGGTGGTAGATCTTTTCCGGTTGCTGCAGCACATCGCCAAACGAGGTGCCGATGTACGGGGCATCGGTGACGACACCGGTCTGGAAGTTCAACAGGCAGCAGGACAGGTCAGGTGGCTGGGCGGTACTGGCGACCGGCTGATGGTCACGCATGGCGCTGGCCATGTCGGTGAACAGCTGTTGATAGGCGGCCTGGGTCCAGGGGCCGAAGATCGTCGAGCCGCCTTCATACTCCTGGGCACCGTATTCTTCGCGGGTGGTGACATAACTGGAGTAGGCGTTGGCATAACCATTGAAGATCACATGGTTGATGCCCATGGGTGCGACTATGGCTTGTACCGCCCGGCGAATGCGCACACCGGACATCACCGTAAACTCGGCCGGTGCGCCCAGCACGGCGAGCTGGCCGATGCGGAACATCTGGATCGGCAGCACATTGGGAGTCCAGGGGAAGGGTTTCTTGTTGCCAGTGTCGGCCAGTATCTGTTTTTCAGCCTGGCACTTCTTCAGCTCCTTGGACGGCGCACCGGTCAGCAAGCCGCCGAGGAAAGACAGCAGCGGATTATTGCTTTCACTGATGCCCAGCGGACCAGGGCCATCTTCCGTACTGCCGGCTGCCAGACTGCTGCCCAAGGCGGCAATACACAGCGTCTTCGGTGTGCCATCCGTGTAGTCAGGGCGTACGGTCAGGCCGTGGAAGTCGACAAACTGAAAGCGGTTGTCTAGCCCACCGGTCACTTCCTCGGTCGGCCCGGTGGCCAGTTCATAGGCTTTGTTGAACTGCCTCAAGCCGATTTCCTTGGTATTGGCGAACTCGTCCTCAGTCGGCCCGGAGCCTGGACGCAAGTTCAGGTTGGGCGACAAGTTGCCGGCATTGGTCTGGGCAAAGGCGGCGATAAACCCTGGTTTTTTACTGATGTCATGTTCCCAGTGGTAAGACGCATAGCCTTTGTTATCTGAAGAAATCAGATGGTTGTTATTGGTCATGGATGTGCCGTGCACAGGGAACCAGCTGATGACTCCGGCAAGCTCGCCCTGTTGGTCGACGAACTTCAATACCGTCATTTCCGGGTCGATACCGTCTATGTAGCCGGCGACATCCGGATTGCGCTGGTGGGACAGCAGCGACCTGTTCTTGCTGGCGTTGGTGAGATCACCCTTGGCATAAAACAATCGACCAGGTTGCATCTGTCGATGGGCCTGGTCAATTGAACGCACGATGCCATCGACAATCACGTTAAAGGTCTTTTCCTGAAAGCCCAGTACCGACAAGTCGTAGATTGTGTAGTGAGAAAAGCCACCAGGACCTGAGTGGGTGTGAGTAGCCGCCAGCATCACATTGTTTTCGTTATAGACCCCTGGGTATGTCTTCTCCAACTTGCGCAAGACACTTTGCTGCACCGCTTGGAAAATCATGCCCAGGTCGGTGTTGACGTACACCAGCCGCTTGCCCGTGGCTGCATCTTCAATGATGAAAGCCCTCGACCATTGCCGCGTATGAATACCAGCGGTCTTCTGGTCGGTGGAGGAGTACCCCATCATCCCGACTTCCGCTGCCTCGCCGGTAACATCGGCTTTGCCCAAGCCAAATCGATAAGGTTGTTCGCCAGCAAAGCCGGTTGAACATAACAAGCAGGTGATGACAACGAGAACAGAACGATACAGTCGGATACTCATTTGAATCTCCCTGTTTATTGTTTTGTGTGCAAAAGATAACCCCGTGTTGCCAGGCTCGTCGGAAGCGAGCCTGCACTGAAGACCAGGCTGCTGGTCAGAGGCTGGTAGAAACTAGAACAGTCCGGTTCAGAGGGATGGGGTATTTACGGACATAAACGGGACTCTCAGGGACAACGGTTGAGCCCCCGTAGAGCGAGGCCTCAGGAAGAGGCCACGCCTGATGCGGACCAAACGGATTTTGTGCAGCACCCGGGGTGAATCAGTGCACGAGTGATCTGGAATCGAAGTCAGGCTCTGGTTACGAGTGTGGTCTGGTCGAGCATGGACGGGATGGCGTTCAGACAATGACTTATCTGAATACGGGGTGTGGTCCGTCGAGAGGAAGGACGTTAGAAGCGGGTAAGCGGGATCAGCGCTTCAAGCCATATACATAATTTAACATAATATACATTATGCGCATTTATATGCCAGGACATCAGGGCCAGTGCAGACCAGATTTCAGAGCCTGCTTCTGTGAATGTTAGGTAAAAATGGGAACTGTCAGTCAAAAAATATCCTTTTCAAATCAAAGAAATAGAAAATCGCGTCAAATCGCTCAAATCCATTTCAAAGCCAGGCATTGCCCTAACCTATTGTTTTATCTTAAGAAAAATATTGGCTTTAGGTGGCGCAACAAAAAACACACTTAACATTTGAAAATGGAACTGACTGTGGGAAAAACAGGGAAATTAAGCGGATTTTCAAGTTTTGCTCCCTTCAGATCGTAAGGGAATCCATTTTCCTGAAGAAATTTCCCGGTCAACATTTTTCCCTTTTTAACAGTTAAATATGTACCACCACACAGCTCTATCTCGGGCTCTCTAGGTGTTTTTGATCCTCTATTTCCTGCAATTTTCACCATGAATACTACAGAGTCGATGCTATCGCGTACCGACAATCAATCAGCCAAAGTCCTGAGTATGAAAGCCTTGACCTTACTCCAGTTCCTACACTGAAGAAAACGGTGAGCTTAGTAAATGGAGTTATATGCTAGATACCTCTGCAATATCCGATAACTACCAGACCCGGATATTGCATAACTCTCTTGGTACACGCAAGCTAGCTTCACTCCAGAGCCATGTTGGTCCATTAAATGTCACGCCTCCCACAGCCGCTGTTCGACACCTTCGAATGCTTCCATAAACTCAATTTCCTCCAGTTGAGCAACGAGCGCTCTGCTGTCCAACAGTATTTGAAAGGTTTTGATGACAGTAGCTGCGCCATTGACAGTTATCTGGTTGTGCGGAGTTTCTTGAAGTCCTACGCCGGCAACCAGGCAACCTTCAACTCCTTTAGAACACACGTAGAACGCTTGCTGCTGTGGGCATTGATTGTGGCTCGTAAACCTCTCCTGGATCTGCGCCGCTCTGATGCAGAGCAATTTATGGAGTTCTGTCTTAATCCGCCCGCGGACTGGGTCGGCCCAATGATCAAATCTCGGTTCAAACGCATCGGTGGCCGCAAGCGACTTGAATCAGATGAGTACGTAGTGAATTCTGACTGGCGGCCATTCAGTTGCACCGTTTCTAAACGTGAACGCAAACTGGCAACTGAGACGATGAGTGATCTTTCCTCGCGTACTTATCATATGGCCCAGGGTTCTGTGGCTCAGACCTTCGCTGTCTGCGGCAGCTTCTTTCAACACGCGATGGATGAAGGTCTTACGGAAGCAAATCCATTCAGAGCCATCAAGCAGAAGTCGACCTACAAGCAGCGCAATACGCTGGATGTAACATCTCGGTCTTTGACTGAGTTGCAATGGAGCTTCGTGATCGATACTGCAGAACAGATGGCCGATGATGACCCAGCCCATGAACGTACTCTGTTTCTCGTGGCAACACTCTTTGCAATGTACCTTCGCGTATCTGATCTCGTTGGGCGCGACAACTGGCGTCCAACGATGGGAGATTTGCGACGGGATACTACGGGCAACTGGTGGTTCCATGTTGTCGGTAAAGGTAACAAAGCTGCCAAAATCAGCGTAAGAGATGAGTACGTCGAACGCTATCTTGTACGGTATCGCCATTTTCTAAAGCTGTCTCCCCTACCCTCACCTCAGGAGAACACGCCACTGATTAGCACTCTCAAGGGACGCAGCGGGCTGTCAGACAGGCATGTACGGCTGCTTCTTCAAACAGTCTTTGATCGCGCCTTAGAGCGAATGAGTTGTGAGGGCTGGAGTGATGATGAGGTTGACCAACTCCGCTCTGCCTCGCTTCATTGGCTACGGCACACAGCCGCGACGTTCGATGCCCCCTTTCGCGATATGAAAGATCTTCAAGCAGATTTGCGTCATAACAGTCTGAGCACAACGCAAAATACCTATTACAACAGCTTAGACGAACAGCGAGCTAGATCAATAAAGGGATTGAAGATACAGAAATGATCCCCGCAATAGCTATTAAGGCTCCTCTGCATCTTCAGGAAAATTCACCGCATTCACTATGCGAGCAATGACGGTCGACAGCCACTTCTGTTGAGCGAGCAACTCGGAAGTATCTGTGCAGCAGACCTCACAGAGTGACCGCCATTCAAGGATGTCAGATGGAGCGATCTTAGCGTTATCTCTAAAGACAGAGTCTGACACGAGACGATATGCGTATGTGTCGATGTCAGATGTATCTGAATTCAGGAGTTTAATCCGCGCAAAATCAACGATGGTTTCAGCGGTCCATCGTGAAGTGCCGTTCAGTTCCGGATGGATTGCTAATTGAGCACTCACGATAGTGCTTTCTGAATCAGGACGGTCGATCTCATGAAAGAGATCAATCAGATCTTGCCCTGAGGAGCGTTTGACTATCCCTACTCCTTTCTCCGGCTGAGAGACGTTAGCAATTGCTACAAAGATCATCGTTGAGGGGCCGTGTTCGCCGCTCGTCGTGGATGCTTGGCGGGTCTTACTCTGAGACTCAGGCATGAAGCTCTCCTCAAAATGAACACTATAGATTGTAGTCCTATAGGTTTCAAAAAGGCTTCATCGTTCCTTTTGTGGATAAGCACAATGGAACTCAGGGAAGCATTCGCCATCGCCTTACGTAAATCACGAGTACGTTGTGGCTTGACCCAAGAGGATTTCGGGATAATCAGTAGCAGAACATACCTAAGCACGCTTGAGCGAGGCCTCAAAAACGTGAGCTTAGAAAAAGCTGCCGAGCTCGCCCAAAGGATGGATATGCATCCCCTTACCCTCTTCGTTGAGAGCTTCTTGCTTCTCGATCCACATACAGATTTAGACTCTCTGTTTGAACGTATTCGACATGAGATCGATACGAATCAGAATCCTTAGCTCGATAAGCTTTCAGCTACGATGCCTATCGTAAAGGCTCGATCCACTGAGAGGTGCACCAGGGCTGCGTCCTCAGTACTCTCCAAATTATTACGGTGCTTACATCAGAGACCTCGACGGCAACAAGATATGTTGTGTATGTCACAGAGCAAACTGACCTTCGACTTCTGGTTGCCGACCCAGCAGGTTCTGAGTCACTGTGCAGACGCTTACCTTGAACAGGCTATCAGAGAGCAAGCACAATAGGAGCACAAGCCGTTAAGCTATAGGCTTGTGTAGTAACCTCTGGATTGAATATGGCCTCGGCCCAAGCAGTGCTCTCAAGGTGCCAAGCGTTCGTTGGCTTGAAAGCTTGTCTACGTATCACTCAGAAATGGCGAGCCACTCCCAGCCAAGCTTGTCGGATTTTACGCATATCCCCCCATACCTATCGACGAGTGCTTGGCGGTAATGGTGACTCGTTGAGACTCGACGTAGACCAGCTGTACCGCATGAGTTTGGTGCTTAACATACATGCTGCGCTGAAAATGACCTTCGGCAACGATCTCAATGTCTATAGATTTCCCTCTCTGAGTAATCACAATGATTTCTTCAATGGCCGAACTCCTTTGGAGATAATGATTCAGGGTGATTTCATTTCATTATACGAAACTTGTCGACGCATCGAGTTACTGCCGCTGATTAGCTTTTTTGATGTACGAAACGGGCGACGGCAATCATGAAAGGTATTGGCATAAGCTTGCGACGGCGACTAACGGATCATGTCTGCGCGAAGTGTCCTTATGAGCCGAGTAAACTCCATCTCAACGTGCATCTCTTCACGCTCGTCATCCGGTGAAATAGCGCGTATCGCCTCCCGATACTGCTCAAGTCCGCTTGCGGCCTGAGATATCAGATGTCGAGTCCATGCATCAGGGGGCGATGGCAATTCCAGGCCGCCTCTCTCATCCAGTGTCACTTGCAAGTCATAGGGAAGGTGCATGTTCAAATTTCACTCCTGCGGGGGGGAATGGCCACTGAAGAATGCTACCAAACGTGATTATGTGAACAGTGACTCAAGACACGGCCAGTGCGCTGGCACAGTGTGTACAGCTACGCAGGCGGTCGCATGTCTTGGATCGCCTTGAGCTTTTCTATGTCTCGTCCAATTATTTTCTTCGCACAGTCTAGGCAGTAGTGATCCCAGCTCCGGCCGTTTCTGACCTTCAGGCGCACATCACCCTTCTCTATACGGTGCTTGGCACTGGCTTGGCAGTTATGGGCCTTGCCAGCGGTGTCTATTTCAACATGGGTAACGAGCGACTTAATTGCCACCGAACACCTCCGTTACGGCTGCCGCAAGGATGCCGTCGAATCCTTGATCAATCCGCTCGTGCATCGCGCGCGAGAACTCGTGCCTTTGCCCCGTTCCCATACCAACAAAGGTATTTACCTGATTGTTGATGGCAGCAATCATCACGATCAAGTTCATCCTACCGAGACGTCGCGTGTCGAGCTCGCGGCCATTCGGGTTGATGCCCCGCTCGCCTAGAATCCGCCCAGCTGCTGTTCGAACTCGAATCGGAAGTCCGTCTCGCATCGCCTGCCTCTCACGTACACGAGTTGTCGTCAGTGGCTGCAAGGTCTGGTAAGCAGCCGTAACGTCGTCCGCGGTATAGCCGCGCTCCTGCAGCACGCGAAGGGCCGCCAGTGCTTCATCATCCAGCAGAAGCGGGATTTCCTCGACGTGCACATCGGACTGGCTGCGCACCTCTACGACGTTCAAGTCATGGGGAACCGGCTCCATCTGTCGCTCGGCGGGAGCATGATCTGGGTAGACTTCCTCCACCGGCAGTAACTGGTCGAAATAGTCGCGGTCGGCTTCGCTGAACTCCTGGAAATCGGCCCAGCGTCTGGCGATGTTTGCGCCGGCATGGAACACGACGACGCCTTGGTTGAGGACGTGGCCGGGAGCGTTCTGCAGAATGACTCGCATGATGCGGCCAACGAACTGAACGAACGGGGATAGATTGCTGAAAATGCTGAACACGGCAGCCACGGACAGGTAGGGATGATCGAACCCTTCGCCGAGCTTGCGTACCTGGACGATCACGTCGAGCTCGTGGTTTTCCAGCCGCTGCATCACTCTATGGTTCGCTGGCGCGTTCTCTCGCGAATGCACGTAGCTAGCGCGTAGACCCCGTGCGACGTAGGCTTCGACAACTTGCCGGCAGTGCTCGTAGTTGAGGGCCGAGGCGATAATCTTCAGTCGGACCTCGCCAGTTTCATCGCGCAGCCTGCGTAGCTCACGGATGGAAGCGTCCGCGATGGTATTTAGCGTTTCGGTAGAAGTTACGATGCTGCGCCGGAAGTCGGCGTCCTCCTCGCCCAGCCTGCGTACCTCGGCAAGTCCCACCTCAATCTCCTGACCGTCTTCGCGGCGCACGTAACGGAGTGTGCGCGGGTTCAGTTGCACGGCCTTAAGGCGTTTAACGTAGCCTTCGCGGATGGCTTCAAAGATAGGATACGTGTAGATAACGCGCCCCTCCATGAGCTGGCCATCGGCGCGCATCGGTGTCGCGCTGAAGTTGACGATCTGCGCTTCGGGGAACTGCGCCTTGAGGGCCTGCCAGCTCTCGGCTACGCCGTGGTGGCCTTCGTCGACCAGAATCAGATCAAAGTAGTCAGCCGGTAGTTGACGCAGCCAGCGGTTTGAGTCGCCGCCCTGGAGTTGCTGAATATTCGTAATAACGACGTGCGCCTCGTCCAAGTCTGCCCGGTTAGTCGTCGTCCCTCGGATTTCGACAGGTTCAGGATAGGGGGCGCCGGCGAGCACCGCGCACTTCTGTAGAACATATTGGGATTGGAAGGGTCGAAATCACTGACCAACTGCTGAGCGATGGCGACACCTGGCGCGACGACCAGCGTTCGTCGCGAACGGAAGGCAAAGGGCGATATCGTGATGCTCCCGGACTTGCCACATCCAACCGGCAGTATGACCGCGAATTCACGCTCCTCGCCACCCGCCGCGAAAAGTTCGTTCAGGGCGAGGAAAACGCCCTTCTGGGGCGCACGGATACGTTCGTTGTTCTCGATGAGTGGCTTGCGGTCCTGAAATGGGTTTGTCATAAGGGTCCTTCCTTTAGGGGTGAGAGCGCTGTGTTACAACGGCCGAGCTGATCACACAAGATATGCTCAAAATGGCATTTTCAAGAACCCTGAAGCTACAGACCAGTCGCTCAATGCTATCCGACGCAGAGCGTGATAGCCTATTCGTTCTGGTCTGGTCGCAGAACTTTTAGTATCACGCCAAGACACGCGCAATCATTGACCTGGGTTTGATTTTCGTCGATTCAACTATCTTTCAAACCTTCCTCAGTCTTTATCACGTATCCGTCAGGAGCAAAAGCGTCAAGAGAGCTCGGTAGCCTCTCGAGATCTAAAAGCCTAGCCGCCTTGATGATGTCGTACTCTCCCCCACTGCTTAGTTTGTAGACCTCACGGGCCTTTTTTACGCGCTCGAGCAGTGGCACGACCACACCAGATGCCATTTCAAGAAAGTCGTTAATATCAGCCCTAGTTTGGGGGATTTTGTAACCTTTGGACGTGCTCGTAATAATAACTTCAGCGTCCCGCAGCTTAGCAATACCACTTGACCTAACCCGTTGTTCCGTTAAATCACCAAATCCTCTTTCACCTAAATGAGTCAGGATGCTGGCTGTTGGGATGTAGTCCTTCGTAACAAACTCACTTTGGAACCTCAAATAGTCCAGAATACTGAGTTGCAGGCGTTCGTCCTCGTCCGGGCATTGTCCGGCCCGCTCAATGAAACGATCTGCCTGACGGAGAGCTTCCTGATGCACTTGGTAATCAGCGTAACTGGACTCATCCATGGGTGGAGGAAGAAGTAAGTTGAATTTGGGTGGCCATTCCAGTAGACCCAAGGTCTGCTCGCGGAGAATCTTTTTGTAGATCTGAGCGGCCTCGCTAGAAGCCTTCTGCTCATAGATCTGAGCAACAGATCCCGCGAAAAAATCAGCGACTTGAATCAGGACGTCATCCTTACTGGATTTCGTCTGAAACGCATGGTCGTCTCCAAAAAGGTCATCGACATAGCGATCTTGGACGTAGGCCTTTAAACTTTCTTGAAACTCAACCCCGCCATGCTCATCCACGGTCATTTGGAGGTTGCGGCAATTTCTGAAAAGTCGACCATAGAGCAATCCATTTATGTGCTTTATGAACGAAGTTTTGAATTGTAGGCCTCCGTCTTTGTAGATGCGTTGCTTGTCCACGACCACGAAATAAAGTTTGATCGGCAGCTCTGCAAGGTCGGTCAGGATACGGCCCCTTCGGTCAGCGTCTTTCACTCGCACTTTGCTGGACTTTATCTCGCCGGTCTGAAAGTGTTGTCGACGAAGCTCATCGGCACGTTGATAGACTGCTTGTAAGTCTTTCTCAGTGACAAGGATGGAGCACACCACGAAGAAGCCAGAGCTACCCGCCTTGGATGTGTCTAGATCAGAGTTACCCGACTCATCAACGTAGGCATACGTTCTGTCCAATCTAGGAGTTCTCCCTCATCAGTAGTCGGCTGTGCTGCTACCTGGTGCGAGGCCTTCACTGAAGGTGTAATTGATGACCACATCATTGCGAATTAGGACATCCAGGGTCTTCTGTGTACCGACAGTGGTGACCTTCATTGTCACCACATAGCTCTGGGCATGGGCAGAGCCACTTGTGTAAGTATAGATCCACTTCTCATCGGTCTCGCTCACCGCACTTTTCGTGTACGGCTCACCGAACATCGCTTTCAGTTCGGTGGTAGTGGTTTTTCCTTTGCTAATGCTTGCGACGCTCGCCGATGGAAAGTCGCGCCCTGCGGTATAGTGGGACGTGGCGCAAGCACCGAGCAATAAACACCCCCCAATAACAACAGTGAACCTATTCATAGTCTTCCTTGAAAATCGGTGAAGCTCGAGCTTATCTCACAGGAAGGCCAAGTGCCACCAGTCCATCTTTTCAGTCAGCATGTCAACGCTGTATAAACGCTCGCCTTTTGCTAATTGCATCTCCGGCGATAAGCACCTATCACCATGAAGTGTATGAACGCGAGCGTTCTGCACTCACTCCTTACTCTTGGGACTGGCCAGGTCACTTCTTATCCGAACAACGTAAAGAGCGTCCGCAATGGATCGCCCGGCTGTCAAGCTCGGTAGATAGTGGCCAGTAGCAGCTGCTAGAGAGATCGCGCGCGAGTTCGATCGGCACACCTAGCCCATTTGGAAATGCAGATTCGGAAAGATCAATCCGGCGAAGTGTGCGGGCAAACCGGCTTCCACCGTGCGGGATCTGGGAGTATTACCGATCACTATCCCTGCTTCGATCAAGCGGCCCAGTTCTTCCGTTGCAAGCCGATCCTTCAAACCTGTGAACATCTTAAACTCCGCACGCGGCATCGCACCCTGGGTGAGCAAAGCCACCACTGCAGCTGCACTGGTGGGCCTAATGCCGGAACGGTGTAGCTCAGGATCTGTTGAGAACACATGAACAAGTCGCTCGCGAAGCCTGGCTGGATTTAGGGAGGTCGTCATGTACTCAATCTGGTCGTGGCAGACATCCAGCATGAATTCGATGAAGTTGAAGTAGTGACGCTGTGAGAGCTGGCCACGTCCGTCATAATCACCTTCACGAGGGCGATCAGCTAAAGCTAAGAAGCGATAGTACTCATCCTGTCTCCGAGCTAAGCCTCTAGACAGTGACCAGAGGAAAGGTTTTAGCCCGAGATGAGCTAGCTGTAGGTGGGTGAGCATCCGAATCACCCGGCCATTGCCATCAAGGAAGGGGTGGACCAGGGCTAACCGATGATGGCCTGCCAAAGCAGCAATCAGCTGGCGCCGTGAATCCCTTAATCTTCCAAAGTGCAACTGCAGGTGCTGAAGCATGGGCAATACAACGCTGGCAGCAGGAGCGATATGCCCGCCAACCTGGACCTGCTCATTCTCTTCAGTTCGCAGTCTGCCTGGTTCCATTATGCGACCATCATCCAAGGTCAACTCCTCTCTGGAGGCGGCCCTGAACAGTCCGCGATGGATAGCAGCAATTAACTTAGGATTGAATACGGCGGAGAAGCTATCCACTGGCCGCATGCGAAGCAGCCGCTCCATAACCTCTTGTTGCGTCATATGCTGGACGGCAAGGTCTTTGAACCCCTTTCTTTCCTGACTCGTTGCTGTGCGAGCAGCCTGGAGGTCGGCGATCTCAGTTCGATGCCCTTCAATTAGGTTCGAGAAGTAGGTATTGGTGATGTGCAACAATCCTACTAGTTGCTTCGATGTCTCATCAGCGAGCCGCCCAGCAAGAAATTCTGCCTTGCGCGGTAATAGATCTGCCGCCTGGATGATTGAGTCGGGCAGATTTTCAGGTAGTACTGGGTCAAGGTACGTTTTCGAGGTAATCATCGTTTTGCTTCCAGCGAACATAAACTACTGTCTTTTCGACGGTAGCTGCGGAAATTCTACGATTGATTCAGCGTCTACACGTGTGCGAATACATACTGTGCCATCACCCGATGAGGGTACAGCAATGGCTGATCACCAGATGGCGATTTGCATGCAAAGATACAGTGGACGGAAATGGGCCCACGCTGCCCTTAAGTAATGTTGACCGCCTTTCGTTCTAGGTATCTTTTCGGGTCGACTTTCGAGCGGATCGACTGCGCCCTTCAGGGGCGTGGCCGGTAGTAGCCCCCGCAAGTTGTTGGTCAAGAAGTTCTGCGAGCGCTCGTGAGGCAGCAGCCTGCTCGCGCAACTCGGCTAGCTCGCGCTGAGTCAAGTGTTGTTGCTGTTGCAGTACTTGTTGCTGCTCGCACGCTGTAGTGTACGCCTGCAGGGCCTGATCACGCTCGCGCTGTAAGGCTTCACATTGCGTCTGAGCAACACCGCGCTGCTCACGCACCTCTGCCAATGCTGCCTGACTCGCCTGCAGGTCCTGCTGCAGCGTTTGTTGCCGGCCGCCAGCCTCCTTCAGTTGTGCCGCTAGCGCTTTGGCTTCCTCGCGCGCACGGTCGATTTCACGATAGGCCCGATCCTCGACGTTGCGTGTATAGCGCTGTTGCTCCACACGCGCTTGTTCGGCCTGTTCACGGGTTTCGTGCAAGTGTTGACGCACCTCGGCTAGCTGTGTGTGCGCTTCGTCGCGCTGCGCCTGGAGTTCGTCACGCTGGGCACGCAGTTCGTCGATCTGTACCTGGCGCTGGATCAACAGCTGCTCCAGGTCGGTCAGTCGGGTCTCTGCACCCTGCCGCGCGGCGGCGGCCTCCGCCACCTGCTGACGTGCCTGGGCCACATCCAGCCGGGCGCGGGCTTCCAGTGCGCTCAATGCTTCCCGCTCCTCCGCCAACACTTGACGCTGGCCGGCCAGTGACTGCTCCACGACACCCTGCGCCAGGGTGGTCGCCTGCTGCCAGATGGCTATAAAGGCCTGTGTCACCTCCGCCGGCAGCCCCGGTAAGCGGGTTTCGCCGCGCAGGCGCCCGGCCAACTGTTCCCACCACTGGTCGAGCAGCGCGCCGACCCGTGCTGGACTGCCGCGCCCGAGCTCCAGGCGCACGCGCTCTACCGTCGGCCGTTCGCCACGGGCCAGCACTGCGTCCGCTGCCGCGAACACGTCAGTTTCTGGTACGCCTACCGCCACGCCCTGCCCTCCGCCGAATTAGGTCTGATAATTAAATCTTATCCGATCTTATAGATTAAGAATCTAATTTTTAATACGTTCATCGTATAAAATTATACACAATGTAAAGTCTCTTGGTGCGGTGCTGATCGTCCAGTGACAACCGAGGTAGTCCGATGCTCCTCTTTTCCACCACGCGGGCGGTCAGGAAGACACTGCTTCATGTCATTAATGCCGCATGCTCCGCAAACACTGGCTTGCCGCACTCGCTTTGGGGGCTATCGCGATAGAACCCGTTTTGAACTGCTGACCTCCTGCTCGGCGGAGTACTTCTGGGAATCGCTTGGGCCAGGCAGACTGAGTTCAAATACCTCGATATCGTTGTCGGCCTCACTCACCGAGCTTCTACAACCTCATGCGCCAGCCCGTTTAAGTGAGCTCTTTGCCCGGGTACACCCGGATGATTGCGCCGCTGTAGAAGCCTTGGTTTACGGCAAGGTGGGCAGCCTGTCCCAAGTGTTTGAATGCCGTATCCGCACCAGAATGGATGAGTACGCGCGGCTCAAAGGCTACCTGGGCGCAAGCAATGTCTCATCGCTTTCATCCCATGTGATCTGTGTTGCGCTGGCGGCCAGCGAGCTGCGCTTCGAGCTTTCGCTTGAAGTCATCCGTGACGCCCTCTGGGAGATGCAGGTAGTGGAAGGTGACCTCCTCAATCCCAGAAACACGTTGTGGTGGTCACCTCAGTTCATTGGTCTGCTGGGTTTCGAAAACGTTGAGGAGTTTCCCGAACGGCTGGAGAGCTGAGCATCCCGTCTGCATCCGGATGACCAGCAAAACAGCTTCGAGACATTTGCTGCTTACATGGCGGATCTCAATGTGTCCGCCCCACTCGACCTGTTTTATCGACTGAAATTGAAAAATGGTGATTACCGATGGTTTCGCGCACGAGGTCTGGCCCAGCGCAACAGCAGCGGTGTACTTCTACGTGTGGTGGGGTCGCTGGTTGATGCGCAAGATGAGTACGAAGAGTCCGAGCTTCGACGACTGCAAGCGCTTCAGCATGAATCACTACAGGGCAGCCTGCAGAAGATAAACACGATTGTCAGCTCGATCGAGGGCATCGCGACTCAGACCAACCATCCTGGATCGCTCCTCTGGCGGTAACCGCCAGACGCTGAAATATTGAAATCAGTATAAGGACGAAGGGCAAGTCTACTTTGCCTATTCCGACTGGAGACTTGCTTGATCTGTTGGATTTTTGGTAAGCCTTTCCTACGCAGCTCAAACTGAGCAAGGCTGCTTCGATACTGCGCTATAGGAAGGGGGAAATATTTTTGCCTAAATCGGCAAAATAAGCCTGCGCGCTGGTCCGCCTAGCTTTACTGCAAATGCTTGCGCAGGAACGGCATGGCCTGTGCCAAGGGCTCAGGTTTGTTATACAAGTCGTAATGCGACCAGCCTTCAGCAACGTAAATCTGCTTATCGGCCGAGGCTGCCCGACCGTAGATTTCCCAGCCATCCCGGTAGGCCCCATAAGCGCCCGTCTTATCACCGATGACCAACAGCAGCGGCTGGGTCAACAGCACCTCGGCATGCAGGAACGCATCCCAGCCGAATGCGGCGCTGTTGAACGAAAACAGGCCACTGGTGGCGCCGTTGGGCTGTTGTCCACGCGCAGTCTTGTAGTAATCGGTCGCTTCGAGCACATCGATATCGGTGATGCCCGCATTGCGTCCCTCCTCGACCGAAGCTGGCAGATAGTTGATGACATGCCGGACGCCTCCCTGAGCTTCAGCGGTGCGCTGGGCAGCCATGGCTTGAAGAGCTGCGACCGGATCGAAATTGCTGAAGCCTTCGGATCAGACGCCCGAAGTTGCCCCCGGTGATCGAGACCAGCGCTTTGATCCGGTGGTCGGTGATAGCAGCGTGCACGGTATAAGCGCCCCCACCGCAGATGCCGATAGCACCTATCCGCGCAGGGTCGACATAGGGCAATGTGACCAAATAGTCGATGACAAAACGGATATCGGACACACGGATCGACGGGGCTTCGACAAAGCGCGGCTCACCGCCACTCGCGCCCTGGAAGCTGGCATCGAAGGCAATCACTACGAAGCCCTCCCTGGCCAGGCCCGCGCCGTAGACATTGCCCGAGGTCTGTTCTTTGCAACTGCCGATCGGGTGGGAGCTGACAATCGCCGGGTATTGCTTGGAGGCGTCGAAACCTGGTGGCAGGTACAGGTCTGCCGCGGTTTCCCAGCCCAGATTCTGGTATCGAAGGTGCTTGATTGTGATATCGCTCATGGGATTCTCCGCTTGGTTCGTATGCACAGGGGCAGTGATTTACATGAACGCGGGCTTGTCGCCGTCGCTTCCCGGCTTGTTGACACCTACGTTGTCACGCAACAACCAGTTGGGCGTCTCGATAATATGGACGATCAGCGCCGCGACACTCTTGCGCGAAATCTCGGTACCACGGAAAGGCTCATGCCGGCCGGTGGTCTCGTAATCTAGTTCATCATGGTCGCTGAGCCAGGCCGCACGCAGAATGGTGTAGTCCAGGTCGCTGGCTTCGATCAGGTCGGCCGACCGCCGGTATGGGCTAAGATACTGGCCGATTTCACGATGATTCCACTCGCCGAACTTGCCAGGAATTTCGTCATAGATGCCCAGGGAATTGACGAAGATGAGGCGGCTGGGCCCTGCTGCGTGCATGGCGCCGATGATACGGTCAGTCTGATCATCGATTTCACCTGCCAGGTTGGCGTAGACAATGCTCTGAAAATGCTGACGGTCATGATCGGCAGCAGGTTGGCCGGGATGTAGAGCAACATGGCGCTGATCAGCAAGGCCCAGGTCCGCCTGATGCTGTCCGGGCGGCGCACATGCAAGAGCGCCCGGCAACGACTGCAACGCGCGGGTTGCTGGCCGTCGATGGGATTGAGTTGATGACATTCGCCGCAGACCTGGATGCCGGCATCGATTGCACGCATCGTTACCTTCCTCGAGCGTCGCCCGCCGGGCTTGCTCCGGCGGGCGGCGGTCACTCATTCAGGGGCGGTCCTGGCGTTGCGCCAGTTGCTGGTCCTGATTGTCCTTCCAGCCACCACCCAGGGAGCGGAACAGATCCACCAGGGCGATCTGCCGTTGAGTGCTGACTTCGATGAACGCCGTCTCGTTGGCGAAGTTGTTGCGCTGGGCGTCCAGGTAACGCAGGTGGCTATCGATACCGCCTTCATAACGGGCCTTGGCCAGCTTCAGCGATTCGTTGCTGGTGTTGGCCAGGGCCCGGCGTGCCTGCTCCTCGCGGCGCAGGGTATCGGTGGCCGCCAGGGCGTCCGCCACTTCACGGAACGCGGTCTGGATCGTGCCCTCGTAGGCCGCCACCGCCGAGTCCTTGCGCGCCTCGGCCAGGCTCAACCCGGCGCGGTTGCGTCCGCCATCGAAGATCGGCAGCGACAGGGTCGGAATGAAGCTCCAGGAGCGCGAGCCGCCATCGAACAGACCGGACATTTGCGCGCTGGAAGTGCCGAAGCTGCCGGTCAAGGTGATCCGCGGGAAGAACGCTGCCCGCGCAGCGCCGATATCGGCATTGCGCGCTTGCAGGCGATGTTCGGCGGCGAGGATGTCCGGACGGCGCTCGATCAGCGACGACGGTGAGCCCGCGGCGATGTCTTGCACCAGTAGCGGCTGCTCCGACGGCTTATCGGGAATCGACTTGGTGGCATCGGCGGTGCCCAGCAACAGCACCAGGGCATTGAACGCCTGTTGCTTCTGGCGCAGGGCGGCCTCCTCGTCGGCCCGGGACTGTTCCACCAGGCCCAGGGCTTCCTGGTAGTCCAGCGCGGTGGCGTTACCTACCGCACGGTGCCGGCTGATCAGGGCGAAGGAGTATTCGCGACTGACCAGGGTCTGCTGGGTCAGGGCCAGGCGGCGCTGGGCGCCGTCATGGGCCAGGTAGGCCTGGGTGACCTCGGCGATCAGTGCAATGCGTGCCGAGCGCCCGGCCTCCTCGGTGGCCAGGTACTGCTGCAATGCGGCATCGCTGAGGCTCTTGACCCGTCCGAACAGGTCGACTTCGTATTCCGGCAACGACAGGCCGACCTGATAGGTACTGGCCACGCCGGCCCGGCCACCGCTGGACAGGTCCGACGGCAGGCGCTGGCGGTTGCCCGAGGCCCCGGCGTTCAACCCGGGGATCCGGTCCGCCCGCTGGATGCGGTACTGCGCCCGGGCTTGTTCGATGTCCAGCAAGGTCTGGCGCAACGAACGGTTATTGTCCAGGGCGGTGCCAACCAGGCGGCGCAGCTCGGGATCGACGATGAACGCCTGCCAGTCCAGTTCGCTGGCCTGGCGTCCCTGCTGGGCGGGCGAGTCGCTCCAGCTGTCGGCTACGGGCGCCGTCGGACGCTCGTAGGTCGGAGCCATGGAGCAGCCACCCAGGGCCAGGGCGATCAGCAGCGCCGATACGGTAAAAGCTGGGGTACGCATGCTGATCACTCCTGGGCCAGGGTTGGCTGTTCGGTGGCAGGCCGCTTGGTACGCAGCAACGACAGCAACCAGACGAAACAGATCGGCACGAAAATCACCCCCAGTAAGGTGGCGCTGAGCATCCCGCCGATCACCCCGGTACCGATGGCGCGCTGGCTGGCCGCACCGGCGCCGGTGGCGATGGCCAGGGGGACCACGCCGAGGATGAAGGCCATGGACGTCATGATGATCGGGCGAAAGCGCAGGCGAGCGGCCTCGATAGCGGCATCACGCAGGCTATACCCCTTCTCCCACAATTCCTTGGCGAACTCGACGATCAGGATCGCGTTCTTCGCCGACAGGCCAATGATGGTAATCAGGCCGACCTTGAAGTACACGTCGTTGGGCATGCCCACGACCATTACCGCCAGTACCGCACCCACCGCGCCGATCGGTACGATCAGCATCACCGACAGCGGGATCGACCAGCTCTCGTAGAGGGCCACCAGCAACAGGAACACCACCAGGATCGCCAGGGCGAACAAGCCCGATGCCTGGCCGGCAGAGACCTTCTCCTGGTAGGACAGGCCGGTCCACTCGTAGCCGATGCCCTTGGGCAGTTGCGATGCCAGTTGCTCCAGCTCGGCCATGGCCTGGCCAGTGCTGTAGCCTGGACCTGCGTCACCGACGATACGGATCGACGGATAGCCGTTGTAGCGCACCAGTTGCACCGGCCCCTCTTCCCACTTGCTGCTGACGAAGGCGCTGAGCGGCACCTGGTCGCCCTTGTTGTTGGGCACGTACAGTTTGAGCACGCTTTCCGGAGTCATCCGCGCGCCCTGCTCGGCCTGGATCACCACCCGTTGCTGGCGACCGGCGTTGGTGAAGTCATTGACCACGTTGGAACCGAAGGCCGAGGACAGGGTGGAGCTAATGCTCTCGAAGTTGACGCCTTGGGCCCGGGCTTTTTCGCGGTCGATCACCAGGCGCAACTGCGGTGCCTCGGACAGGCCCTCCATCATCCCGTAGAGGAATTTCGGATTGCCGTTGATTTGGCCCAGCAGCGTATCCCGTGCCTGCAACAAGGCCTCGCGGCCCAAACCGCCACGGTCCATCAAGCGCAGGGCGAAACCACCGGAATTGCCCAAGCCATTGATCGGTGGTGGCGAGACCGCCATGACGGTACCGTCGTCGGAGATGGCGAAATGCTCGTTCAGTGCCGCTACTTCAGCCATAGCCGATTGATGCGCATCGCGTTCGGACCAATCCCTAAATGTCGGGAAAGCCAACGCCGCATTATCACCTTGACCAGAAAAGCTGAAGCCCGAAATCACGAATGCCGAGGAGACGGCCTCACGGGACTTGAGATAGGTTTCCAGCTGTTCACCGGTGGCGTTTGTGCGCGCACGGCTGGCGCCGGGTGGCAGTTGCACATCAACCAACATGTAACCCAGATCTTCAGTGGGCACAAAAGCTTCCGGTAATCGAAGGTAACTGTAGCCGAGCAGAGCGACAATACCGCCGTAGATCAGCATAAAACGCCCGGCACGTTTGACCAACGCACCGTTGAGCACCGAGTAGCGCTCGGTCACGCGGGTAAAACCACGGTTGAAGGCACCGAAGAAACCACGTTTTTCGTGATGCCCTTCGGGGACCGGCTTGAGAAGCGTGGCGCACAGCGCCGGGGTGAAGGTCAGGGCCAGGAAGCCGGAGAACAGGATCGAGATCGCCAGGGATACCGAGAACTGCTGGTAGATGACGCCCACCGAACCGCTCATGAAGGCCAGCGGCATGAACACCGCGGACAGTACCAGGGTGATACCGACGATGGCGCCGGATACCTGCTTCATCGCCTTGATCGTCGCGTCGGTCGGGGACAGCCCCTCCTCGGCCATGATCCGCTCGACGTTCTCCACCACCACGATGGCGTCGTCCACCAGGATGCCGATGGCCAGCACCATGCCGAACATGGTCATCATGTTCACCGAGAAGCCCAGCAGGTACATCACGGCCAGGGTACCGAGCAGGCACACGGGCACTACGATGGATGGAATCAGGGTATAGCGCACGTTCTGCAGGAACAGGAACATCACCAGGAACACCAAGACCATGGCTTCGATCAGGGTGTGGATCACCTTCTCGATGGCCACGTCGACGAAACGCGAGGTGTCGTAGGGTACGGAGTACTGCACATCACTAGGGAAAAACTGCGACAGTTCGGCCAGGCGCTCCTTGACCAGCGTCGCGGTCTGGATGGCGTTGGCGCCCGGCGATAATTGAATCGCTCCACCGACTGCCGGAGTACCATCCAGACGTGAGGAAATGTTGTAATTTTCCTGGCCTAACTCCAGACGTGCGACGTCGGCAAGCTTGACCATGGAGCCGTCCTGATTGGCCCGCAGGATAATCTCACCAAACTCCTGCGGATTGTCCAGAACCCCCTTGACCGCCAAGGTTGCAGTCAATTCCTGGGCACTGTTGCCCGGTGTGCTGCCGAAGGCGCCGGCCGGAACCTGCACGTTCTGTCCACGGATGGCGCTGCTCACGTCTTCGATGGACAGACCATAGCCCACCAGCTTCTGCGGATCGATCCAGACCCGCATCGCCGCTTCAGAAGAGAAGAACTGCAACTTGCCAACGCCGGGCAAGCGGCGCAGTTCATTGTTGATGTTACGCGCGGCGTAATCACCGAGAGCAATGGTATCGCCGCGCTCGGCACCTTCCTTGTAATTCAGGGCGTAGATCAACAGGAAGCCGGCGCTGGTCTGTTCGACCTGCAAGCCCTGGGTGAGTACGGCCTGGGGCATGCGCGCCTCGGCTTTCTTCAGGCGGTTCTGCACATCAACCTGGGCCAGGTCAGGATCGGTACCAGGTTCAAATGTAACGACGATCTCAGCGGTACCGTTGGAGTTGTTGGTCGATTCGAAATAGAGCAAACCCTTAGTGCCGTTGAGTGACTCCTCAAGAATGCTGGTCACCGACTCAACCAGTACCTTTGCCGAAGCACCCGGATACGTGGCTGTAACTGTGATCTGCGGTGGTGCAACGTTAGGGTATTGGGCCACCGGTAACTTGGAGATAACTAGCAACCCGAACAGTGAGATAAACAGCGCGACCACCCAAGCAAAGTTAGGACGCCTGATGAAAAAATTCGACATCGAAAAATCCTCGCGGCAACTACGCCCTTACTTCTGCGGCTCTGGGGGGGTGGCAGTGACACTCTTGGGCTCGACCTTGGCTCCAGGCTGCAGGCCAGCCAAGCCACTAGTGATCACCCGGTCACCGGCTTTCAAGCCATCACGAATCTGCCAGCGTGCTCCCTGCATAACACCGGTCTGCACTTGACGTGACTGAGCACGGCCGTCGTCGCCCATCAACAACACGAAGGCACTGCCATCCGGACTACGTTGCACAGCCCGCTGCGGCACTAAAACAGCCTGGCTATCGGTCCCCTGTGGAGTGTTGACACGTACATACATACCTGGCAGCAGATTACCGTCGCGGTTATCAAACTGACCGCGTAGAGTCACTTGACCCGTACCAGGGTCCACCGCAACATCTGTGAAAAGCAGCTTCCCTCTACGCTCATACGAAGTGCCTTCAATTCTTACAGACAGGCTCTGCTGCGGATCAGTGGCCAAGGTCCCATTCTTAAGGGCTTCACGTAGACGCAACGCATCGGCGGCGGTCTGGGTGAAATCTGCGTAGATCGGGTCCAACTGCTGGATGCGCGCCATCAGGGTCGCTTCGCCCTGGCCAACCAGGGCGCCTTCGGTTACCAGTGCACGTCCGACTCGGCCAGAGATCGGCGCGATGACCGAGGTGTACCCCAGGTTCAGGCGCGCGGTTTCCAGGTCTGCCTGGGCCGAGCGGGTCGCTGCCTGGGCGCTGTGCAAGTCGGCACTGGCTTTGTCGTAGTCCTGCTGGCTGACCGCTTCGATCTTCACCAGTGTCTCATAGCGTTTGACCCGCGCCTGGGCCTCCTTCATCCCGGCCTGGGCCCGGGCCAGGTCGCCCTCGGCACGGGACACCGCTGCCTTGAGCGGCGCGGGATCGATCTGGAACAACAGATCGCCGGCCTTGACGTCGGCGCCTTCCTCGAAGCGCTTCTTCAGCACGATCCCCGCCACCCGTGCCCGCACCTCGGCTACACGCATTGGCTCAACTCGCCCCGGCAATTCCGAAATAAGTGCTAAAGGCTCGCTTACCACCGCCAGCACTTCCACAGGACGCGCCGTTTCCACAACAGGGCTCTGCTCGCTCGCCGGACCACACCCTGCCAATGCGATGGCTACTGCCAATGCCCCTGCCGTTCTTACTGCACGAAAATTGCCCATGACTCACCTAAGGCTTGATTGAAAACGGCCGGGATGGTACTTTTCAATCCACTTTGAGTCAATATTGATTCATATGATCAAAATAAGACCCAGCCTTCATCCTTCCGGAAACCAATCGGCCCTATGCAAGCATCTGGAAAGTTCACTCAAGAAAGGGCAACTCCCTTGTCCCCACAGGAGGAGCGCCTGTTACGCCTGCTAACCACCGCGATAGTTCATCACCCAAGAGCTTCCATGTCCGAACTGGCGCAGGTAGTTGGGGTGAGCAGAGCCACTCTGCATCGCTTCTGTGGCACTCGGGACAACCTTTTGAAAAAACTAGAAAGCCGTGCTAAGGAGGTACTTACGAAGATCATCGGCAATGCTCGTTTGCAGCAAGATGAATTTCTCTCTGCCCTTGAGCGCTTAATCAACGAGCACCTGGCACACCGCGAACTGCTAGCATTTTTAGTAGTTCAATATCGGCCCGATTTCCTCGATGAAAGCCCTAACGCCGCGCCTTGGTACTCCTACTTGTATGCTTTGGATACTTTCTTTCTCCGTGGCCAGCAGCAAGGCGTACTACGTATTGATATCACCGCATCGATTCTTACCGAAATGTTCATCAGTCTGGTGTATGGCATGGTCGATGCTGAGCAACGAGGTCGCGCAGCCAGCGCCAACACCGCCCATATCCTGCCGCAGATATTCCTTTACGGCGCAGGCTCTCATATTCGGATGGAAACCTAGACTAGGCTCCCTCAGGCCCTATTAAATGCCTAATACCAACTTCAACAATCTGGCGGCCCTTCCCTTAGAGGCATTAGTTGCTTGCGCTGCTGGCCGCGCATCACCAGCAATGGCAACGCCGCTGCTTCGCATTGGTGCTAATTGCCCTGCTGCTCTACCTCTCGGCCGATTTCTCGCCGATCATGCACCTCACTCTGCTCAGCCAAACCCGCAACGAAACGGTCTGGAGTGATTTAAAAGCGACATGCCAGGGGTAGCAGTAGTGGTTCTGCTCAGCAGCATGGCGATTCCGCTGCTCAAGCCGCTGAGCCAGTTATTGGTGTTATTGAGCCTGCGGTTTAAGGTGGCGCGCCGCAGCGGCGCGGTGCTTTACCGCAGTTATCACCATCTGCGCGAATGGGGCATGCTCGAGGTCTACCTGTTCGGAATTCTGGTATCCATTTTCAAGCTAATAGACATCACTGATCTGAGCCTGGACGTCGGCTTAGCCTGCTTCGTAGCTCTGCTGCTGACCCAGATTTGGCTTGAAATGAGCATGCCAGCGCAACAAGCTTGGGAAGCATTGTCAGATGAGTATGAGCCGCCCCAGGCTCCGTAGGCACTTCCATGTCCTAAAATCATGTCCTAAAATGGGCCCCATCCTATGGACGGTACACACCGCAAGGCAATTTACGCGAGCTCTAGATCCAGCATCTGTTACCTCGCGGCCTCCATCCCCAAGCCTTTTTGCTCAGAAAGCGAGTTTCTCCGAGGCTGTTGATGTACTTGCCCATAGTGCTCACAGCATAGCTTCCTGGGGCCATTACAACCTGCCGAGGCGCTGCGGTCACCACAACTCCACTCACCCGCGTCACCTGCATGCGGCCGCACGCCGCCGCCCCCATCGGAGTGGGCCAATGCGCACATATCGTGCTCGATCATCACTAGGTTATTGCAAGCATCAACCAGACACAGCAACTGCACCAGCAAACGATCGGATTAGATTGAAGGAGAACCGCCCGACGTCAAAGCGATTACGACGCGCGTTCGGTGCGCTTCAATAACGCTGCCCTAATGTCACAAAGCTGGAAAGACCGCTTTTTGGCCGAAAGCGGTCATCCATGGCACCTGTCTTGGCCGTTAAGTGCCCTTCAACGCAGGCAGTTATCGTCGAAGAGTTGCCTCTCACTGGTTGCCACGACCAACCAGTTATCACCTGAGAAACACTCGTCAGGTTATGTGGACTGCACTGAGTAACTCTACATATATGAGTAAATCAGAGCACCCCCTGTAACTAGTCGACCAGAGATCTAAGGTCGCTATCAATATCCTCTAGCGACTTCTTGGAGATCAGCCCGCCAGAGTATTTCGCCGCGGTCGCTAAGGCAAAGCCACGGGCCATGGCGATTTGCGGATGCTTGTTGATACCAGGCAAGTGCTTTTCAATAATTTGGCTTGTCTTGCTATTGTCCAGCAATTCGCCAACTTTCGTTTCAATTGAGTACGGCATCTGTTACTTCCTCGGTTGCGCCTTAGCAGGCAGAAATTTAATACTCAGCCCCGGAGACTGCCTGGCCTACTTCTCAGGCACCTGTGCAGCGCCAACGGCCTATTCCGTATCGTCGTTTAATGGTGTGCTCCAAATCACCAACTCAAGAGCCGCGGCGATTTGAATACGATGGTCGGCAAGTTGCACGGGCAACAGATCCTGAGCTCGCTCCAGCCGACGCAGTAACGTGTTGCGATGCATGCCAAGTTCTTCGGCGGTCTGGGTGATGTTGCAGCCGTTGGCCAGGAAGGCGTGCAACGAATGCTGAAGAACCATGGGCTCCGTAGCCAGCCGCCCCAACATGCTCAAGACAAACTCTCTGGCGGCGCGGAGGTCCTGGGTCATCAGTGAAACCATCCTGACTTGATCAATCGTGGCGACGGCGGGAGCACCTGCCAAGCGCCCCAGCAATCGTTGGGTGGTCAAGGCCTCCAGGTGTGACCGGCGGAAGCCATTTACCCCCATCCCCGGGGAACCGATTGCCGCACGATTTTTTGGAAACTGGTGAGCGACGCCTTGCAGTGCATTCAGGTCCAACGGTTTTGCCGCACTCATCCAAAGCCATAGAGTTGCCGGGGCCGCGAATACGATCAGTGGCGCTACCGTGCCAGTAAGGTGCGCTAGAGTGCGTGCCATATCCTCCAGGGGCTGGATTTCTGCATCCGGGATTTCACTCCAGACGAGACAGGCATGGTGCTTCTGGAAAAGGCTGTAACCCAGTCGCCTAGCGAACTGTTCGGTGTCCACATCTCTGCCATCGAGCAAACGACTGACCAACGTACGTTTGTCGATATGATCGTCATGGGTCAGGGCGTTCTTTTCCTCCAGGATTATCTGGGTCACAACACGCATGTTGTTGTCGATGAATTCCGAGATAGAGCGCGACGAGACCTCCAGGAATTCCTCGAGTACCACTGAATCCTGCGTCAGGCTAAATGCCATCTTCATCCAAAGTTCCCAAGCGGTGTTCTGCGCCGACCTCGCGACATTCATCAATAGTTCAGACAGCCCCCTGCGGGCCAGCTCCTTGGCCGTGTCCACCATATCGGCAGACACGTAGGGCTCAACCGGCTCTCCAGGGCGCTGCAGATTGGCGCTCGCCCAGTGCAGTAACTCTGCCCGATTGGCGCGCCGGCACGCCGCCAGGATGACCGGGTCCTCCAATAGTTTTGCATCTTCTGGTGAAGAGAAAAGCGACTGGTTCAGGCGCTCAATCCACTCCGGTGGCAACGTCTGTGCGAGCTCGGCGCCTTTGCGCATGAGCTCACGAACGGCTTCAGAGGGGCGTGGCCAGAGGGACGGCGTACTGGTCATGGAAAGTGCACATCACTCAAAGATATCGGGGGAAATTGTGCAATTTGTACCTTGGCGACAGCTAAGGGGGAGACCTGGAAAAGCCGCCACGAGAGGCGTTAAAGAGCTAGGCCTTCGGCCCGACATAGAGCCGCTTCATGGCTGCTCGGGATGGTCAGAAGCCCTTTCCCGGCTCGGAGAACGTGGACATCTCCAGGAGCTCGTGCGGGTCTCGCATCTGGCCATCGACTTCCACCCAGCCCAGCAGCGTGGAGCTGACACTCCAGCCCAGCAGGCGTTGCATCTCTGCCGGCAGCTGGCGAACGCGCTCAACGGGAAGGGAAAGGAAGTGATTCTCTTCGAGGCGCAGGAAGGCCAGGTCGTAGGCCATTGTCAGGCCGGTACGAGGAGTCGAGGAGGTATTGGCGCCACCGCCGTGATAGACCGACCCCATCCATAGCAGCGCGGAGCCTGCCTTCATTTCAGCGGCAACGGTCTCCTCCTGGGTCGGCATGCGCTCGTCATCCCATTGATGGCTACCGGGAATGACGCGTGTCGCCCCGTTCTCTTCGGTGAAATCCGAGATGGCCAGCATGAGTTGCAGGCGGGCTTCACGTCCGTACTGGGGGTGCCTCCATAACGAAGTGGCATCATCACGGTGCAGGGGTTGCAGGCCTTGGCCCGGCCCAATCTGGATGGCTTGGGTAATGCTGAGTTGAATGTCAGGCTCGATCTCGATGCGGTCGCTACCCACCCAGACATGGGTAGGTGTCTGCAGGATTTTCCTCGCCGCCCCGATGAACAATGGGCTCAGGGCCACATCCACGGCCGTGTCGCTTCGCCCGATGATGCGGCCGACACGTCGGGTTTGCGTACCGGCAAAATAGGGATCCATTCCGCAAGGCGTGACATCCAAGTAGGCGTCCAGTTCTTCAGTGAGGGACTTCAGCGTTGCGGGCGAGACAAAATCGGAAATGATGACCCCGCCGTCACGCAGGATGATCTCCACCACCTGTTCGACCGATGCATCGCTGCTGACTGTCGAGAGTTTTCGTGTATCCATCTGCTTTCTACCTGTCTGGTTTTGTCATTGTTCTATCCAGTGAGCCGGGGCAGCCTGACTCACCCCATGTTGCCTATCACTGCAACGCCCTCTTGCTTCCACTCTCAGCGAGAGAACTCTATACTTACCGAATATAGTCATATGATCAAGTCAGTTGATTATGATTTTTATGCCTTTCCAGCACCACCGTTAGAACTGTGAATTCCGATGTCCGGCTAGGGGGGCGCTGACTTTCGCCATCGGCAATGCATCGACTCACCTCATGGATTGGGGAATGACCTTGCGATAGGATTCGTCACCGTCAACCCTGGACCAAAGGTTGCTGGCAACACCGAAAAAGGAGAACGCTCAATGGCTCGGATAGGCGCTGAAGAGCGCAGACAGGATTTTATTGAAGCCACCATCAAGGTGATCGCGGAGTACGGCATAGCCGACGCCACGACACGGCGTATCGCGGCGGCAGCAGATTCTCCGCTGGCCTCGCTGCATTATGTTTTCCACACCAAGGACGAGTTGTTCTGTGCGGTCTACGAGTCCTTGATCAGCATGCCGCAGCAATCACTGCAGTACGTGCCGAAAGGCTCCACGACAGCGGAATCGATTGGGGAAATGTTGCGCCAACTAGTCAAGTGGTTCACCTTGCACCCCGAACGGGCTAGCACACAGTTCGAGCTGTTCTTCTGGAACCTGCGCAACAACCCGGAAATGGCGACGAAGATTTATGCCGTTTCCATTGAAGCGACCCAGCAGGCCATTCGAAAGATGACCGACGATGGGTTGGATCAGACCGCGTTAACCACCATCAGCCGCCTGCTGATCAATCTCTTCGATGGCTTGCTCCTTGCCTGGTCTGCCCATGCTGACCTCGAACGCTTGGAGACCGAGACCGAGACAGCCTGCCAAGCGCTGAAACTGCTGGTGAACAGCTACTAAGACGCTATGCGGATGCGCCATGCTCTTATGGCACGGCTATCTTGGCACAAGGCGCTGTCCTCCTCCTGCCCCTAACCGTTATCTTCGCTGGATAAATGTCATTGAACAAAAAGTGTCATATCAGAAATGACACCCCAGTCAGCAGCAAACCAAGAATCAGCAGGACTGTTGTCAGTCGCGTGCTCACTCTAAGAACAGGTTGATGCTCGACAATTTTACCGATGGCGAAATACAACCGATCGACTATTTGCTGCTCGTCGAGCTCTTTTGACTGAAAGATAGAGTCAATTACGGAACCGGCATTCGGGAATGGATCACGCAAGAATGGTGCTACGTCAAAAGCGCTTTGCTGCAGCGCTCGAGCCGAGAGCAAAGCGGACGTGACAAGTGCACCAAGTGCCATGACAGCACTTGTTGCCTCTAACAGAGTGATCATGTCAAGACTGGCGGAAACACTAAAGCGGAGTATGGCGCCATACAGGGTTACCACCCCAGCCAAAGCACCAAGTGACAAGGTAAACATCAAGCGTAGATAGACTGTAACCAGCCCTCTTGAAACCGAAACTTGCTCAAGGTAAATCTTTACAAGCGTTTCTATTGCCAAGCGACGTGCCTCGAATGCAAAACGACGCTCTTCTGCTGGAGTTACAGGCAGCATTCAAGATTCCTCACAATAAATTGCCGATATCTATGGTCGGAAAGCCCACTGCGGGCGAACTCTTGCGCATGGGCTTGGGAACGACTCCGAAGCGCCTGCCCTGGGGGATGGAGGCTGTCCATTCAAGGTGCAAATCAACCCAAAATACAACTAATACAAGTGCACTTTGTATCTTGGCTAAAAGCCCTGGAAAAAATAGCATGAACTCACTGCCTGAGCAAAAAAAATATAAGGAGGCACGATGTTTCTCCAAGTTAGTTTTGCGTTTGGTGCAGTAACGATCGTAACCATGGGCGGGTTCAGTGATGCACGCTGATTTGTCACTACCAATGAACTCGCCTGCACCCGAAGTGTTCCTGTTATTTGGAGTTTTCAATGTCTAGCCAACAAGGTTTCGTCACAAGTTTGCCCGTTGCAAGCAGATCGACTTCAGCGCAGGAGATTGTTTCGCTGAGTGATCAGGCCGGAGCGGTGATCATTCGAAACTTCATGACTGCCGAGCAAGTGGTACGAATCAACGACGAACTGGAAGCGCCGCTTGCTGCGCTGGATGCAGGTTCCAAACATGAACATGAGTTGATTGCAGAGTTTCATGGCCAACAAACAAAGAGACTGACCAACCTCATCACCTACAGCAAGACCTTTCGTAAGGAAATCCTCGATGACGATCTCTTCCACGAGATGGGACGAGTACTTTTCGAGCAAGAGTGTGGCGACTGGTGGCTGACAACGGCTCAACTGATAGAAATCGGTCCCGGCAATAAAGCACAAATGCTGCATCGAGACATGGCCCAATATTACCCATTCGTTGCCATGAACAAGAATGCACCCCGCGCTATCACCAACCTGATGTTGGCGCTGACGGACTTCACTGAGGAAAATGGCGCTACGCGGGTGATTCCAGGAAGCCAGAACTGGGATAACTTCGAAGATGTGGGGTCGCCCGAGATGACCATTCCGGTCGAGTTGAAAGCCGGTGACGCGGTGCTGTTTGGCGGAAAAGTCGTTCACGGGGGTGGGGCTAACCTAACAACCGACCAATACCGCCGCGGGCTGACGATTCCGCTGCAGGCTTCGATTCTCACTCCCGAGGAAGCCTACCCGCTGATCGTTCCTCTGGAGGTGGTCAGGACTCTGTCTCCTCGCGTGCAAAAGATCATCGGTTTCCGCTCGCAGTATCCCAATGGCAGCCCGGGTCTCTGGCAACATAACTACACCGACCTGGCGGAATATCTCAAGCTCTGACTGATGCCGCGGGTTCGAGGGGAAGGTGTCTCCCCTCCCCTCGAACTTCTTCCAATTGCCCTGGCCGGACGCAGACTTGCAACGTCCAGCCTTTAGCGAGACCTCCCGCTACTGGTGTTCAGCCACGACGCCACGTCGCGAGAACAGCACCGGCGAACCCTCCGGGCTGAGTAGCGCCGCTGTCAGAGAAAGCCCTTCAACCGACTGGCTTTCTGCGAAACTGTGGCCGGCATCGTTACTCACCAGCATCAACCCATCCAGCCCGACTGCCAGCACCTTAGTACCTGAAACCACCACGCTGGTGACCGAGCCTTTGCTTTGTGTGGGCAATCTACGGAAGTCCTTGCCCTCGGCAGAACCCTGCAACAGCGTCCCTCGCTGGCCCCCTAGCAGCAGGCTGCCATCGGCAAGTACCGCGCCGGACCAAAGAGTGCCTTCATAGCCGGTACTCAGGTATTTCCAGCTTCGTCCTTGATCATTGGAGCGCAGGACCAGCCCGCGCTCAGCAGTTGCATAAAGCTGGCCCTGGCGATCGGCAAACAGCCCCATCAAGTTGAGGTCAGCCTTCTTTGAACCTGGCGGCGCCTGCAGGTGCTGCTCCTTCCAGGTCAGCCCGCCATCTTCGGTGATCAGTACCAGGGCCCAAAGACCCACTGCAACACCCTGCTGAGTATTGAAGAAATGCACCGCGAACAGAGGACGATCCTCTTCACTGGACAGGCGCTGGATCTGCCAGGATTCACCACCGTCCGCAGTCACCAGAATCGCTCCCCAATGGCCAACCGCCCAGCCGTGGCTGGCGTCGACGAAAGACACCCCCGTGAGCGGTGTGGACAGCGGCACCGAGCTGGCCTGGCGGAAGCTTTTCCCGTGATCGTCGGACAGCAGCACTATACCGTGATCGCCGACGGCAACCAGCCGTTCTCCAGCCCATGCGGCATCCAGCATGGTCGCCTGTGTGGCAATGCTCGACTGCACCGCCGGCACGGCCGGTAACGGCGATGCTTGCAGAGACAACGGCAGCACAACTGTGGCGAACAAAACACCGATCAATAAACAGCCATAACGCATGATTCTCTCCTCAGTGCACGAGCACGCCGATCATCCGCACGGGGCGCCTGCGCGGGAACACCCGCTCCAGCCAGACCGCAAAGGCCGGCAACACAGTCATGGCCATGACCATATTGACGATGAACATGAAGGCCAGCAGCTTGCCCATGTCGGCCTGAAACTTGAGGTCGGAGAACGCCCAGGTAGCGACGCCGATTGCCAGGGTAATCGCGGTAAAGATGGTGGCCATGCCAACCTCGAGCAACGCATGCTCGACGGCTTTGGTGATGGGCTGACCATAGGCTTGGTGGAGCTGCAATCGGTTGTAGATGTAGAAGGCGTAATCGACCCCGATTCCCACTGCCAGCACCATCACCGGCAAGGTGGCGATAGTCAGGCCGATCTGCAGCTCCTTCATGAACCAGTAGCCAATGAAGGTGCCAATGGTCAGAGGCAGACAGCAGATCAACACCGCTCGCCAGTCGCGATAGACGACAAATACCAGCAAGGCAATGGCGGCATACACATACAGCAGCATCGGGGTTTCGCTTTTCTCCACTTCTTCGTTGATGGCCGCCAGAACCCCCGCGTTGCCTGAAGCGAGGCGCACCGCAACCCCTGGCTGCGGATGCTCGCTTCTAAAGGCCTTGGCCGCCTCCACCACCCGGTTGATCGTGGTGGCCTTGTGATCGGCCAGATACAGGTGCACCGCGGACATGCTGCAGTCGGAACGCATCAGCCCGGGAGTGCGCGCAACTTCGGTGGCCAGCGCAGCGTAGTTCACCGGGTCGATGGGCACCGCGCCCATCTTCGGATTGCCTTCGTTGTAGCCCTCGTTGAACTGGCGCATGTAGGAGGAAAAGGAGGCCACCGACAGCACCCCGGGTACCCCCTGCATGGCCCAGACAAAACGATCCTGGTATTGGCCCAGGGCGACATCCTCGCAGCCAGCCTGGCTGGCGTCGCCGGACGTGTCCCGACTGACTTCGAATACCACACTGAGCCAATCCAGGCCGATGTCATAGTTACTGGCGATGGAGACGGCATCCCGATTGAAGCGCGAGTCTTCACGCAGCTCCGGTGCTCCGGCCTGCAGTGTGCCAACGACCCGGTCATTGCTCTGCCAGATCGCCACCAGGAACAGCGCCAGGGCAACGCCAAGCACCCACTGCGCATTGCGCCACTCGGCGAGCCGGCTCAGGCCGTGCAGCCAGCGGCTACGGCGCTGCCGGGAGATTTCCTGGGCCTTGGCGTACTTGTCATCCACCCGCAGCAACGACGCCACCAAAGGCAGCATCAGCAGATTGGTGATGATCTTGAAGGCCACGCCAAGGGATGCCGTGATGGCCAGCTCCCGCACCATGGGAATGGGGATCAGCAGCAGGGTCACGAAGGACACCAGCGCCGTTACCAATGCCAGGGTTCCGGGAATCAACAAGCCGGTGAAACTTGAGCGCGCCGCCTCCTCGGCACTCTTGCCCAGGGCAATTTCACGAACGATGAAGTTGATTTGCTGCACGCCATGGGAAACCCCGATGGCAAATACCAGGAACGGCACCAGCACCGCCAGCGGATCGAGGCCATAGCCCAGCAGGCGCAGACTGCCGAATTGCCATACCAGCGAAGCCAGTGAGCAGACCAGGGCCAGTGCGGTAAAACGCAGCGAATGGCAGTACCAATAAACTGCAGCGGCGGTCAGCAGCAGTGCCAGCAGGCAGAACTCCAGCACCGCCGAAGCACCGTCGGCGATGTCGCCGATCTGCTTGGCAAAACCAATCATCTGGATTTCAAAATCACCATCCTCGAACGGCTGGCGGATCTGTTTCTCCAGCTCATGGTTGAACGCCACATAGTCCAAGTGGGCACCATTGGCGTCGAACTCATTGAGCTCCGCAGTAATCATCGCGCTCCCCTGGTCGCGAGAAACCAGGGTGCCGATGAAACCGCCTTGAACACTGGAGCTGGCGATCGTTGCGATGATTTCATCATCCAGACGCTCGGGTGTAACCGTTCCCGGCACCAATGGGTCGGCACGAAAGCCCTCTTCGGTGATCTCGTTGACGAAGGCATTGGGCGTCCACAGCGAACGCACACTGCTGCGCGACACACCGGGAAGGAAGGTGATCGCCTGGGTAACGTCGTAGAGCCGCTTCAGGCCCGCAGCGCTCCAGATATCACCGTTGCGCGCCTTGACCACTATGGTCAGTCGGTTCGCTCCCATCAGGTCATTGCGGTAGGTTTCGAATGTGTTGATGTATTCGTGGCCTATGGGCAATTGCTTCTCGAAGCCGGCATCCATGCGCAATTGCACGGCGAACCACACCATGATCAAGGTGAAAACGGCCAGGCTCCCCAGCACCAGCCGACGATGCCCGAAGAAGGCACCTTCGACGCGTGACAGCACGCCACGCGCCGGCATTTCAGAGAATCTCAAAGAACCGTTCACGCTAGGCCTCACAGGGTGCGGGAGATCGCGAGGCCGACATAGTCTCGGTCACGGTACAGCTGGTCGTAAGGGGTATCGCCGCCCATGAACTTCGCGTAGTTGAGGGAAATCTGCCAACTGGCCGGATTTCGTACGAAGTTCAGGTAGAGATTCATGTTGCTGGCGCCTTCGGTGAAGGTTGCGTTGATATTAGGGGTGCGCCCTCCCAGCGACCGCGAGTAGAAGATCCCTGGCGTGACTTGCCAGCCCGGCACCAAAGTACCGTCGTAGGTCAAGCTGAGGTCCATGTTGATCCCTGACGAGGTCTTGTCGCCATAGGCCTTGGGGGATGTCGCGGGGTCCAGCTGCCAGGTATTCAGGCCAGCGGAAATCGGCTCGCCGTTCACCTCCTTGTGCAGCCCCGGGTACTTGATCACCACCAGCTCGGTGAGCAAGGTGCCGGTGCTGGCCCTGGTGAAATCCAGCAGCGTCGGGGAGTTGGAAGGCGTGAAGCTATACAGGCCTGTGAGGTGCCACTGGAATTTCTTTTCGTCCTTCCAGCATTTGCCGCCGTTGTTCGCGCACAGGTCGATAACGGGGTTGAGCGGCACGGAATCCTTGGGGCGGTACGATAGCTCCGTTCCTACGGCCCAGTCACCGATCGGCATGTTGGCGCTGATGCCATAGAGCATGCGATCTTCCTGATACCTCCAGGTCGGCGACACCGCAAAGGTGTTCGGATCAAGCAGCGCCACGCTCAATGACGGCAACTTGTCGTGGTAACGCATCACGTAGAGCCCATAGTTGACGTCGCTGTCCTCCGGCTGCCAGCGCAGCGAAATACCCCATTGGCCGCTATCGCGGGCCTTCTTGTCGTTGAAGCCGTAGGTCCCCATGCCCTTGCCCAGGCCATTGTTGGTGGACCAATAACTGCCCACCGGTGGCAATTCACTCTTGTTCCAACCGAACTGATAATAAGCCTCGATATTCAGGCCATAACCCAGGCCCGAGGCGACGCTGAGCATTGGCGCCGGCAGCACGGCTTCTTTGAGCTGGACACCGGGACGCGCCAAGGCTTGATAATCATAGGCGTTGGTGTTGTTGATCCCTCCAGTCACGAACAGGCTTTCGCCCCAGTTGATCACCTGGTTACCCAAGCGCGCCCGGACGCGCTGATCACCGATGTCGAAGCCTTTGCTCACCCATAGATCGAGCAATCGGGTCTTGAACTTGAGGTCGTCACGAGCAGCGCTGCTCAGGCCGTCGCTGCCTACACCCTCGGGGGTGTTGAATGAACGGGTACCGGTGGTATCGGTTGCGGCAAAGTCTCGAATCCAGCTGCCCCGGGCCATGAAGGTGACGTCCTCGGGCATCTTCAGCAGCAGTTCATGGGTACCTTTGAGGTAGTTGGTGAATAGATCGCCACGGTCGTAGTTCAAGTCGCCCTGGTCGGCGACACCCGAGGTCTGTGCCAGGCAGCCCGAGGGCGCATTGTGCCCGCTGACGCCCTGGTTGATCAGGTTGCAACCCCGCGACTCCGTGCGCAGTCCCATGCCTGCGGTAATGGTGGAGTCGAAGGAGCCATGGACAGTTTCGGTTTCAAATGTGAACCCCATCGCCAATGGGGCTGTGCACGCGATGACAAGGCCTGAAGCTTTGATAATTATTTTTTTCATGCTGGCTCTCGATCTGACGTCGGTTTTTAGCGCTCGCTGATGGCTCGCAAGTTATCGGAGGTAAAGAAGTCACGTTTCAGGCGGGGGTTGCCACTGTCCTCGGTGAGCCAGCGGATATCGCTCTTGCCGGCCCCGATCGAGGTCATGTCGAAGAGATAACGGTCGTCGATCAGGTTGTACTGGACTTGCGCCTGGACATCGCACGCGCCCGTCTCGTAGACAGGGATCGAGAACCCTTCACGCACCTTCCAGATCTGTCCCTGTTTGTCATAGTCAACGGCCAGCAATGGGTTCCAGCTGTCTTCGTCGATGTAGAACAGGCGTTTGGGCGCCTGGTGGCGCATGCCTTGACGAACATTGGCCTCGACCACCCAGACACGATGCAGTTCGTAGCGGCGCGATTGCGGCGCGATTGAATGGTTACCCGCGAACACGTCAGCCTTGGCGGCGGTGTCGTAGGCACCAAAGGCGTTATAGGGCACCAGCAGTTCCTGCTTGCCGATCAGCTTCCAATCGAAGCGATCCATGGCTCCGAAAAACACGTTCACTTCATCGACGGTGTACTGATTGTCCAACCCGATCTGCGGTGCGTCGTAGGAGTAGGACGGCATGCGCCGCACACGACGCTGACCGGGGAAGTAGTAGAAGGTGGTGGCCTGCTCGCCGGCTACGGTCGACTGCACCCCCGCCTGACCGGCCAGTGCCGCTGGCTCCTGGTAAATGTTAAACGTGGCGTATTCCAGACGACCAACGGACGAAAACAATGCACTCCCTTTCTTTCCCCAGGGCGTGAAGAAGAAGGTGTCCGTCATCTGACGCAACCAGTCGCCGCCCTTGCGCGGCGATATGCCTGAGATGCTTTTGGGAATTTCGACACCCAGCCCCCGGTAGCGCATCTTCATGTTCCACATGACCTCAGCACCGGTACTGGGCAAGGGAAACGGGATGCCCGGCACATGGGCTTCCTCGAGGGCAATCCCTGTGGCGTCGAGCTTGGCGTAACCCAGGTTTTGCCGGGTGTTCTCGACCACGAAATCCGGAGCACCGCAGGTACGGCGGGTCTGGTAGATATCCATGCGATAGCCTGGAATCTTCTTGAACAGTTCAAGCTGGCCGGGGGACAGCTTGCTCGCATACTGCGCGACATTGTTCGAGTCGATGCTGTACAGCGGTTTGTCGCCCTTGAACTTCCATTGCTCACCCCGCACCTGCCCGTAACTCCAGCCCGCCCCCTGCGGCCCCGGTGCTGTCCAGGCAGGAATTTCCCCGCTTGAGTTGGCAGCGACCTCCCCCCCCAGCGGCGTCAGCTTGGAGCCCAGAGCCTCGGCTCCCTGGGTCGCAGCCTGTACCGAGCAGACCGCAGTCAGTGCTGCAAGGGTAACCAGCACTTGCCTGAAAATATGGCGAGTGGAAATCTCCCCCCTCAGCCGTGTAGTGACTTCTCTCATTGGAGGCTCCTCAAAAAAGGGCTTGAATTGGCTGCCCGGCCTTCCGGACAAAAATCAGCGTTGTCACCCCCGATCAACCGACATGGTCAATTGATCGTGTCAAATGACCAAAAGCAAACCGTATGCCATAAATCGATGCAGCTGGATTAACTTAGATAAATCAGCTAGTTATCCATTGCACCGAACTCATGCGCAGCGAATATCGGTAGTTCCATGGGAAATAAAGGAACACGTGTTACCAATTGATGCTTGCCCATAGTGCACGCATAGCCTTGAGTACTCTTCGAACTACACTGGCATTGATTGTGTCCAGTGCTATCTAGTTATTTTTTAAACCCTCATAAAGCGGATGAATTACCAAAAAAAATCGCCCCGAGAGGCGATAAAGAAGCAGGCTTTTGGCCCACCATGGAGTAACTTCAGATAAACAGCCGCACACAGCAGAGCCGTGCCTACTGCCTACTCGACTTAACGGAACTGAGTCGCGATTTGACTGGGACTTTTCCTGGAGCGCTGAAGTGCACCGTAGGCATAGAACGACTGGACAATCGAGTAAGACCAGGTCAAGAAGGCGAAGGTCATAAATACCAATTTGGTGTCGTCACCCGGAATCGGAAAGAAGTCATATCGCAATGCTATTGTGAGTCCCGCCACCCCACCCAATAGGGTCGCCAGCGCATGCACAGGTTCTCTGGCGCGAGCCAGTCGCCATACAAAATATGCCAGGTAAAGGGTGTAAGCTGACCACATCAGCACATAAAAATAGGGGAGGTATTCTTTGAGCCCACTCGATAGAAAGTAAATAGCAGTAGCCGCGAACCCGGCCAAGAACAACGTGACATCACTCGCCGGAGATGGCTTGTAATTATGCGTCACTGCCATTAAACCAAGTGTTGCAATAATGGGAATCCCCACCCCTCGGGAAAAAGCATCGAGAAACATGGCGACATTGTAATTACCCTGCCAGCCCGTCGCGACAAATATTGTGAAGTTTGTCGCAGATATCCCGACAATCAAAAACTCCACTCCAATCAAATAATTTTTACGCCTAACGAATGCCACTCCATAGGACAGGCCACATATCATCAGCAACACACATGAAACCAAGGCAAGTACTTCTATCGGCTGCACAATAATAACCTCTCTCAGTTGAATCGCGCCGTTGTTCTACGTTCTACGCCCACTGACACAAGACAGTTGCATCAATTGCAATCAACCTTTCCTAGCCTTGTCTTTACGCACTTTTTTATCAGTCCAGGTATCCATCAACTTGGCCGCCGCAAACCCAGACTGCATAACGCACCATTGCAGTGGCTCAGGCAGTATGGAGGGCGTCTTGTGTTGCAGCGCCGCCAGCAGTTCCGGCTTGTCGCCGTTGATTTGCGCGGCCAAAAGTGAGCCAGCGAACGATTGAGTGCCCAAGCCGTGACCCGTGCAGCCGACCGTGTAGAAAATATTCTGTTTCGCGCCCATTGCACCTATTACTGGCAGGAAGTCATAGGCACCACTGACGTAGCCACTCCAACAGTGCTGGATGCCAAGGCCCTGCAATGCCGGATAGCGCTCGCGCAGTACCTGGGCCAATGCCTTGTAGGCACCCTGGTCAGGGATATTGGGGGTTTTCGAACCGTAGGCATAACCCAGCTTCTTGACGGTCAACACCATGGTGCCGTGCGCCGTCAGGCGGTGGCTCTCCATGGTGTAGTGCGGCGTGATGATCCCTTCCCGCCCTTGCCACCCCAAGGTAGCCAGTTGCTCTGTCGATAGCGGTTGCGTTTCGAGTGCCGATACGCGAATTGCCCCGATCTTGTTGCGCAACACCCCCAACTGGGGGGTATAGGCATTGGTCGCCAATACCATGACTGGAGCAGTTGCACTGCCATGCGCAGTTTTGCAGGTGATGACCGCCCCTTCACTGAAGGAGAGCAATGGCGTGCGCTCGTAAAGCCTGACGCCGGCCTCGATGGCCGCGCGCCGCAAACCACTGACGTATTTGCCAGGATTCAAGGTGCCGCCGCACTGTTCGGCAGCGAACAGAAAGGCAGACGGAATTCCCCGCGCACGCATCTCGTCGCCGTCCACGAAGCGGGTCATGGCCCCCAGCTTCTGACCCAGTGCCATGTTTTGCCTCAAACGCTTTTCCTGACTCGAATGAACACCGGCCCGGAGCACGCCCGAAGGGTTGTAGTCACAGTCGATCCCCAGGGTCTTTAATCGGCCTTCCACGTAAGGCACGGCCTCGTCATAGAATCTGATGAACTGCGTTGCTTGCTTCACCCCAACCCGATTGGCAAAGAATTCGTACTCGACCCCCATGCTGCCTAACAGGTAGCCCGCATTGCGACCACTGGCGCCGAAACCGGCGAACTCCTGCTCCAGCACGATGACATCAGCTCCGAGCGCCCTCAGTTCCAACGCTGTCGATAAGCCAGCAAAGCCGGCACCGACCACTATTACATCGGCTTGCACCTGCCCTTCGAGTGCTGGCTGCAAATCGCTCGGCAACTCCACCCATCCACCCAGACTGCGAAATTTCAACGGTTCGGCGCCACTGCGGGCCGAGTCATTCAAGGCATTCATTCACATGACTCCAGAATATGGATCGTTGTTACCACCACGGGTTGCTTCATGGCGGCTAACGGGAACGCAATGGAAGTGATTTTCTTCGAGGCGCAGCAAGGCTCGGCCGTAGGCCATCGCCAGGTCGCTACAAGGAGAGGAGGTATTGGCGCCACCGCCGTGATCGACCGATGCAGCGCTGCTCATCGTCGAGAGTTTTCGTGTATCCATCTGCTTTCTACCTCTCTGGCTTTGTCATTGTTATATCCAGTGAGCCCGGGCAATCCGGCTTGATCGACACAGCGCGCACTCTGGTGCTTGCGCAACTGCAGCCCAGCATTGCCGGCGTCGACAGCTCATAATTACCGAATATGTACATATGATCAAGTCAGTTGATCTGGCTTTTTTGTACCTTTCCCACGGCCATCAACCGCCTGTCAAATTCCAGCGCTCTACTTGCCGCTTGCGGGCCTGCGGGATGACCTTGGCGAGGTCGATTCGGTACCTTGTCCCTTGCCTCAACTACACACCTGATGTGGCCATTCCAAAAGGAATGGGATCGCATCGACTGACCTCATGGATTGGAGAGTGACCTTGCGATAGGATTCGTCACCGTCAACGCTGGACCAAAGGTTGGCGGCAACACCGAAAAGGGAGAACGCTCAATGGCTCGAATAGGCGCGGAAGAGCGCAGACAGGATTTTATTGAAGCCACCATCAAGGTGATCGCGGAGTACGGCATAGCCGACGCCACCACGCGGCGTATCGCGGCAGCAGCGAATTCTCCGCTGGCCTCGCTGCACTATGTTTTCCACACCAAGGACGAGTTGTTCTATGCGGCCTACGAGTCCCTGATCGACATGCCTCAGCAATTGCTGAAGCAAGTCCCGAAAGGCTCCACGACAGCGGAGTCGGTTGGGGAAATGTTGCGCCAACTGGTCAAGTGGTTTTCCGCGCACCCCGAGCTGGCCACTACGCAGTTCGAACTCTTCTTCTGGAACATGCGCAACAACCCGGAAATGGCGACGAAGATTTATGCCGTTTCCATTGAAGCAACCCAGCAGGCCATTCGGAAGATGACCGGCGATGCGTTGGATCAGGCCGCGTTAACCACCATCAGTCGCCTGTTCCTCAATCTCGTCGATGGCCTGCTGCTTGCATGGTCTGCTCACGGCGACCATGAACGCCTGGAGGTTGAAACTGAAACAGCCTGCAAGGTAGTGAAGCTGCTAGTGGCTAGCTACTGAGACGCTATTCGGATGCGCCGTGCTCCCGCATGGCGCGGCAATCCGCATATCTGGATATTTTCACAAGGCGGCTAGCGGATTTTGTCGAGCACGCCCTAGCCGACCCGGCCCTGAATGACCTCCATTCGCCCCTTATTGCCTGGCACTCCTCAGAATCATCTGTGTGCCTGAGCGGCAAGGCGATTCGTGTCAGAAATGCCGGAAGACGTCGGTCATGCTAACGGTCGGATACTTGATATGAGGGTCGGGCGGTAATCTGGTAAATACCGGTTTCAATACATAGAGAGTGCTCAGGGTCAGGACAACGGCCAGACAAGCAAATCCAAGACGACGCATAGCACACCTCCAGAAATCGCGTTTTTATTATTGGTGAACTTGAGTCTGGTCTGCGAGGCCCGATAAAGCTTGATAAATCGCGCCACAAAATAGCCAATTCGCGCATCGAAACAGGCCAGTGATCAACGCTAGTCCTGCCCAATCAACGCTACGACTACATGGAGAAAGGTATCCAGGCAAAGGGGCTATCCATCGGAATACAATGCCTCTAAAGCAGTGCTAATCAGGCTAAACATCGAAATGGCTTCCCTCATTCGTGGCACGGCCCTGGCAGGGTTTGATGAGTTTACAATTAGCCAGGGCCTCGAACCGCATACCGTTCTGGCTGAAGTAGGACTTCCCAAAGATGCCGCGGACGGAGTGATCTCCGGCAGGCAGTTTGTTGACCTGCTGGAATTATGCGCAAGGCGATCGCACAATCCGATGTTCGGACTGCAACTTGGCCTTCACCAAGGCCCGAAAGCCCTGGGCAGCATGCTCTACGTCATCAAAAGCACCAGCACCTTGGGTCAGATACTGGAAGAGCTGACTCGGTACTTCCATTTTCACAGTACCGGGGCGGACCTCTATCTCCAGCGCAAGGCTACTGGTGCACAACTCATCTACGAGTTGATTGATGGAGACGCGATTTCTACCAGGCAGGCAGTGGAGTGGACCATGGCTGTCTGCGCCAGGCTCATCCAGTCTTTACTTGGATACCCTTGGAAACCTCTCGGCTTGCAGATGCGACACCCCGCACTGGGAGAGCTCAGCGTCTACAGACAGCTTCTGGGTGTAACGCCTCACTTCAACAGTCCGGCCAATGCCTGGGTCTTTGCCGAATCACTGCTGAACGCGGTCCCGAATACAATAGATGAGAAATTCAACGAACTGGCAAAAGACCATATCAGCGAGCTCGCTCAGCTTAGGTTGCAAGAGTTTCCTTCCTATATAAAGAAGCTGCTGCATAGACAGCTTCCCAATGGCCACGTCACTATCGATCAGATTGCGGAGAAGGTTAAGATCAGCCCTCGAAGCCTGCAGCGTTACTTGCACTCCGAAAGTACCAGCTTTCAAAGGCTTCTTGACGAAACACGGCAATCCATGGCCGCTCGCTACATGCGCGATTCCTCCATGAACATGACGCAACTTTCAGAGTTGTTAGGCTATGCCGATCTCAGCGCATTCTCCCGCGCGTTTACCCGCTGGAACGGCATGAGCCCGCAAAAATGGAAAAAACGCATCGATCAACAAAACTCAACAGTATCTGCGCCGCCTTCTGATCCAACCCAATAGTCCGACAATCAAACTGCCAAGGTGCTCCAGCGTTTTGTTCACTCCTCTGGTGCGTGCCGTCGCCCTTCACGGCTTTCATGCGTTTGCCAAACGCCAGGGCCTGAACTCGGCGGAAATGTTGCGTCGTGCCTCATTGCCGCTGGATTGTTTGCAAAAGCCGGAAGCGCTCCTCCCCTATCGTAGATTCTGCAGGTTGCTGGAGCTTTGCGCGGCGCAGTCCGGCAATGCCCTATTTGGCCTGCAGCTCGGGCTTTATCAAGGTGTCGATGTTTTCGGAGATCTGTTCTATCTGATCCGCAACAGCAAAACGCTGGGAGATGCCCTGACCGAGTTGCAAGCAAGTTACTCGCTGTATTTCAACGATGCGGTCATTGAGCTGGATATCGAAGGTGAACGCGCCATCCTCAGCTACAGGCTAAAAGAGTTGAATACCCCTGGGTTGCAACAGGTCGAGGAGTCAGCGTGCGGAGTTGGAGTGCAGCTAATGCGGACTCTCGCAGGCAGCCATTGGCAAGCCAAAGCGATCCGCTTTCGGCATGCACCACTGCTTGATGAATCAAGCTATCTGCAAGCCCTGGGTCAGCAGCCCAGGTTCAACGAGCCCAGTACCGCGCTAGAGTTCGATTCATCTGATCTTGCCCTGGCATTGGGCGCCAAAAATGAGGCACTGCATGGCTTGATTGCCAAGCACATAAACAAAGTCGAGCGATTATCGGAAGAAGAGTTATCCAGCTACATCCAACAATTGCTGCGCTACCTACTACCCTGCGGGCGAGCCACTACCGAGAAGATTTCCAACTGCCTGGCCATTCATCCACGCACCTTGCAGCATTGGCTTGAACACAAAGGCACGTCTTTCCAGCGGCTACTCGATGAGACACGCCAGGAGTTGGCCGGCCAATACCTGCTGGATTCGTCAATCAGCATGGCGCAAATGTCCGGGTTGCTTGGTTATTCGACCCCCAGTGGATTCAACCGTGCATTCAATCGATGGTTTGGAGTAACCCCGTCGCAGTGGCAAAAGCAACAGGGTGTCAAAAGACAGCCCCGCCTGCTACGTAACGCTCCCTTCAGGGTTTGATATCGCCCTTCTCTCACTGCCAAAAGTACTTCTCCCTCGGCCCCTTGCCGCGAATAAAAAAAACCGCCCCGTAGGGCGGTAAAAGAGCAGGCCGATGGCCTACCATGCAGTCGGAATCCTTATATCGGCAGTGCAAAGATCACGCATCGAAAGCCGTTGCAGCTTGCCGCCTCGATGTATGAGGCCAGTGCCAATACCTCTCTCAATTCCCCAATAACAGCCTCTGTGAGGCAATACGCTCTACAACATGTGCCCTGCCAAGAGCGAAAGCAGTGTGCCTGATAGCGAACTCGGAAAGTCGTGCCCCATGCCCGGCAGTAGAACCAACTTTGCCCCAGAAATAGCGGCTGCAGTGGCAAATCCTCCGCTGGTGGCAACCATGAGGTCTTTGTCCCCATGAATCACCAGCGTGCTGCATCTGATTTGCTGAAGTTCCTTGGTGCGGTCACCCGAGTTGATAATGGCCCCCACTTGCCGGGATGTACCCAGGTGGTTTAACTCGCAGCCTCCTCTCTCCCAGGCCTCTGCCGCATAACAACGCAAGCCTTCCTCGTTCCACTCGAGGCTGGAGCCAATAACGCTCATGATATCGACATAGTCGCGGACACTTTCATTCTGGTTCCTGGGCGGACGACGCAGGACCTGCAAGATCGCCTTGAGCGCCGGTTGCCCGACCCGGGCCGCTCCGGTATTGGAAAATATCGAGGTCAAGGTCCTGACCCGCTGGGGGTAACGCGCAGCGAGTGTCTGGGCAATCATGCCGCCCATCGACATCCCCACAAGGTGCGCCGCCTCTAGCTGCAGCGCGTCCATCAGGTCGATGACGTCATCCGCCATGTCGCCTATGTCGTAGCCCGGGGTCGGTTTGCGGAAAAACTGCTGGATAACCGTTGGCGGTGTTACATCGGTGAAAAATGACCTGCCCGAATCACGATTATCCAGGGTGATGACCCGCAAGCCCTTGGCGACCAAACCGGCAATGATCGATGGCGGCCAGTAGGTCAGTTGCAATCCCAGGCCCACCACCAGGATCACTGCGGGGTCGGTTTCAGATCCATAACTGCGATAGCAGAGACTTCCCTTGCCCGGCACCATGCAGAACTGGTCTTTGCTCATCGGCCACTACTCACTGGCTGCAGCTCAACGTTGTTCTTCAGGCGAACAGCGGGTGCCGACGTGAACTTGAGGCAGTCCTCAGCCACCGTCCCACGGCGTAACAGTTTCACATCGCGGAAGTAATCCATCGACATGACCCAGGGCTCACTGGGGCCTTGCCGCGGCATGCCGTCCAGGGCGCGCTGCACATATCCCGCACCGAAGTCCAGGAGGGGGCGAGTCTCGATCCCTTCCGGTGCCTGCGGCTCGCACACAGCATGGCCCTGCTCGTCCATGTAGCCCAGCAGGCGACAGAAGTGATCGCACTGCAGGCATACCTTCAAGGTCCAGGAGGAGTTCGTATAACCCACCGCAAAAGCGAAATTCGGCACGCCGGACAACATCATGCCTTTATAGGCCAGCGTCTGGCTCAGGGTCACCGGCTCACCATCCTTGTGCAGGGCAATGCCGCCGAAGAGCTGAACATTCAGCCCGGTGGCCGTGACTATGATATCGGCCTTGAGCTCTTTTCCGGACTTGAGCAAAACCCCCGACTCGGTGAATTGCTGCACATGGTCGGTCACCACAGAGGCTTTACCCGAACTGATGACCTTGAACAGATCGCCTTCAGGAACCGAGCACAGTCGCTGGTCCCAGGGGTTGTATGGCGGGTTGAAATGAACGTCCACAGGGTAATTTTTCGGCAACTCCTTGCGGGTCAGCCAAATAATCAGTTTGCGGGCAAGTTTGGGGAAGCGTTGACAGAACGCCCAGAAAGCCAAGGTGATCTTGGCATTCTTGTAGCGCGTCAATGAATAAGCGGTCTGCTCGGGCAGCACTTTACGCAGGAAGGCGGCAATGGAGTCATTGGCGGGCTGACTGACGATGTAAGACGGCGTGCGCTGCAGCATGGTAATGCTGGCCACCTTATCCGCCATGGCCGGGATCAAGGTCACTGCCGTGGCGCCACTGCCGATCACCACCACATGCTTGCCGGCGTAGTCCAGGTCTTCCGGCCAGTGCTGCGGGTGAATGATCTGCCCCTTGAATTGCTCCGAGCCCTCGAAGCGTGGGCTGAACCCCTGGTCATACCTGTAGTAGCCACCGGCACTGAATAACCAGCGGCACTGGACCGTGCGAATTTCTCCGAGGTTGCCGTCCTCGACCTCAACGGCCCACAGTCCCTTGTCGCTCTGCCAGTTTGCCGAAAGCACTTTTTGCTTGTACTGGATGTATGGCTGCAACCCGTACTCGTCGACCGTCTCACCCAGGTACTCGAGGATGTCTTTGGCGTCCGCCAGGGACTTGGCCTTGGTCCAGGGTTTGAAATCGAACCCAAAGGTATACAGGTCCGAATCAGAGCGAATACCAGGATAGCGAAACAAGTCCCACGTTCCTCCCGCTCGTTCACGGGACTCAAGAATCGCAAAGACCTTGCCAGGCTGGTGACGTCGCAAATATGCGGCTGCGCCAATTCCAGACACACCAGCGCCCATGATTAGTACATCTAACGGCTCAGCCGGAAGAACTGCGTGAGAAGACATGTCGCCTCCTATTGTTGTGTTTTAGAGACTTGATCAAATGATTTGATCGCTTGATCATATTAAGTCTGCTGCATTCCGGGGGGCAAGGTGCAAAGTGCACAAGATTTTTATTATTTTGGTGTGATTTGCACAGGACATGCAGGCCTCGCACGATACCCCGAACACTGAAGTGCTGGGCTCGAGCCCGGCGGCGCCGGGAAAAGTGACTGGCTATCTGTAGTCTTTGGCCGATCGCCACGGGTCAGCTGCGCCTGCAATCATGGCAAACCGCAGGCGAGCATCAAGGTGCGACGTTAAGCAGGCGTGCGCCGAGAAAGAGCTAGGCCGCAATCAGGCTGAGCCATTGGCTTGCGGCGCTCTGGGCTTACAGACGATTCGAGGTAGTACCAACCAGGGGAATGCGCTGCCCGGTCTCCAGCATTTCCACGGCATCCAGTTGCTCTTCTATTTGCAAAAAGCGCATGGCGGTGACTGACGACATTTTTTCGGAGACTTCATCGATATAGCGACTCAAGAGCATTTGCCGCTTCACCTGCAGAGCCTTGTAAACCTTGATCATCTTGGCCGCATCTTGATTGCTCACCGCTCCGGAGCCGTACGCCCGCGCATACTCAAGCAGCAGCTCGAACGAGTTCCTGTTCAAGCTATCCAGTTCATTACGGTAACGGCCGTAGATCGGCCAGAAGGTTTCGGCCTGCCCGCTGTCGAGCCCCATATTGGCCTCTACCACACGCTTGCGCTTGTAGTTAATGGTCTCGATCTGGTTGTTGATCTTCTCCTTGTGATCGCTCATCACCTGCTCCACCGAAGGCAGGGGTTCCTGGGCTTGCGCTTCCTGGGTTTGTACTTCCTGGGCCTGCGCGGCAAAGGCGCAGCCGGCAGCGAGCACAGCGACACAAAATAGACGCCTGGACATCAGTTGACTCCTCTTGCATTAACTAAAATAAATCGCGCAATCACTGCGCGGCTTCCGTGAGGGAAATCTTCGGCGCCCACTCGAGCCAGTGCTCGTCGACGGCTCCGAACAGGGCGAAGGTCTGACCCGGCTTGGCCGCATCGCCCATCTGCCCGTTGTCTGGCGTGGCGAAGGCTATGCCGCCCGCCACCATGGCTTCCAGGGACTCGGTGCGCAGCGAAACCCCCTTGAACAGACCCGCCTCGATGCCCACGCCGCTGGCGTTCCAGAAGCGACTGCCGGTGCGCACCAGGGGTGCATAACGCGGCTCGATAAGAACGCTGATCAGTACTCGGTCCGCCTGCTGCCCCAGGCTCATGTCGATGACCTTGCCCACCACCATCTTGCGGTAGCTCACCGGGCTGCCGAGCTTGAGCGAGCCCTTGTCCGGGGCGCTCAGGGTCAGCCGCAGGCCAGCGCCGAGCCCCAGCAGGTTGGGTGCTTCGGCCAGGGCCTGGAAGCGCGTCTGGCGCTCGCCCGGGCGACTGCTGGCCATCGCCTCGATATAGGGACCGCTGACCAGGGTGCCGAGGTTTTCCGTGCGCAGCAGGCCGAGCGCCGGGCGTACCACCCAGAAGCGCGTGCCGCTGCGGGCGAACTGTTCGCCGTTGGCCAGCAGTCGCGCCTTGAGCTGCACGCCGGACAGGTCGCCCTTCAAGTCGACGCTCTCGACCTTGCCGATCACCAGCCCCTTGAACCGAATGGGCGTGCCTTCGCGCAGGCCTTCGGCATCCTCGACGCTTAGCTGGATCTCCACTCCCCGAGCCATGGCGGCCTCTTCGCTGTCGTAGAGGGCGAACTGCCGATCCCTGCCAGAGGCTGGTGCTTTCGGGTCCAGGGTGTCGAAGGAGATCCCGCCGTTGAGCAGGGTCTGCAACGACTCGCTCTTGACCTTCAGCCCGGTGAAGTCGCCGCTCAGGGTCACGCCGCTGGCGTTCCAGAAACGTGTGGAGCCGTTCACCAGGCGGGTGAACTCGGGCTCGATATGCACCCCGATCATCACCTGCTGGTTGTTCGCCGAGAGTTGGTAGCTCTGCACGCTGCCAACGCGGATCTGTCGATACAGGACCGGCGCGCCGACCTCCACCGAGCCGCGCCGGTCACTGCTCAATACCAAGTGCAGGCCAGGCACATTCATGTCCATGGGCGGTGCCTTGGCGCGCACGCTGAACTCGCGCCGCGGCGCGCCGCTCTTGGCGAAACGCACGGCGATGTAGTTGCCCTTGACCAGGGCGTCCAGGCCGGTGATCCCGGCCAGGGAGATATTTGGCTTCACGGTCCAGAACTCGGTGCCCTCCCGCAGCAGGGCCTCGACCCGTGGGTCCATCGCCAGCTCCGCGGTAGCGCCGCTGAAGTCCTGGTTCATCTCGACGTTCTTCACCAGGCCGACTTGCACGCCGTTGTACATGACTTGCGTCTGCCCCGGCTGAATGTCGCTCAGGTCCTTCATTTTCAGCGCCACCCGCAGCCCGACCTGGGCCGCGTCATAGTCCTCGTACAGGCGGAAGGGCTTGCTGGTGTCGGTGGGCGGGCTGTCGCGATGGTTGTCCGGGGTGGCGAAGGAAATACCGCCGGCAGCCAGGGTCAGCAGCGACTCGCTGCGCACCTTGAACCCGGACAGGCCGCCGGAGATCGAGATTCCACTGGCGTTCCAGAAACGCGTGTGCTTGCGCACCAGGTCGGCATAGGCCGGCTCGATATGCAGCTTGATCTCGATGGTGCGCTGGTCTTCGCCAAGCTGGAAGCCCTTCACCTGGCCCACCAGGATCTGCTTGTAGAACACTGGGCTGCCCTGCTCCAGCGAGCCCAGGCGCTCGGCCTTGAGGGTGATGTGCAGGCCTGGAACCTTCTCCGACATCGGCGGCGGCTCCTTCAAGGCCGCGAAGGAGCGAAGCCCCTGGTCGCCTTTGTCCCCCTTGGCCGGGTCCACCGCGATGTAAACCCCGGATACCAGGGTCTCCAGGCCGGTGACACCCGCCAGGGACACACGCGGCTTGACCAGCCAGAAATGGGTATCTTCATTCAGGTACTTCTGGGTTTCCTTGGTCATCTCGATGGAGGCAATCACGCCCTTGATGTCGTCACTGACATTCAGCTCCACCACCTTGCCCACCGAGATGCCCTTGTACAGCACCTCGGTTTTCTTGGCCTGGATACCGTCGCCGCTCTCGAAGCGCACCTGGATGATCGGACCGGCCTCGTCGTAGGCGCGCCAGGTCAGCCAGGCGCCTATGACCAGGGCCAGCAGCGGCAGGATCCAGATCGCCGACCATCTGGAGGTCGGGTGTTTTTTCGGCACAGCCAGGTCACTCATTTTCATTGTCCAAATTGGTGTTGTCCCATATCAGCCGGGGATCGAAAGTCACTGCGGCCAGCATGGTCAGTACCACCACGCTGGCAAAGGCGGCGGCGCCGTGGTTGGCCTCGATGCGCGCCAGGTTGCCGAAGTTCACCAGCGCCACCAGGATGGCGATGACGAAGATGTCGAGCATCGACCAGCGCCCTACCCACTCGATGAAGCGGTACATGATGATCCGCTGGCGGGCCGACATCGGCTGGTGTCGCTGCACGGAATAGAGCAGTAGAGCGATCCCCACCAGCTTGAAGGTGGGCACCACGATGCTGGCCACGAACACCACCAGGGCAATAGGGATCATCCCCAGCTGTAGCAGGCTGACCACCCCGCTCATGATGGTGGCCGGAGCCCCTTTGCCGAACACGCTGACCGTCATGATCGGCAGCAGGTTGGCCGGGATGTAGAGAAGCATTGCGGTGATCAGCAAGGCCCAGGTGCGCTTGATGCTGTCAGGCCGGCGCACATGCAGCAGTGCCTGGCAGCGACTGCAGTACCCAGGCTGCCGGTCGTCGATTGGATTGAGTTGATGGCATTCACCGCAGACCTGGATCCCGGCATCGATGGCGCGCACCGCTACCCTCCTTCAGAGCTGCCCGCCGGGCCGATCCCGACGTGCATCGAACACTTGTCCAGGGCGGGTGGCCCAGCCATTTCTATTGCACGTACATTGCCCATGACTCACCCACGGCTTGATTGAAAACGCCGCGCATGGTACTTTTATGCACCTATTGAGTCAATAGTGACTCATTTGAATAATTCAACACTCGATACTCACCCTTCCGGAGACCCACCGGTCCAATGCCCCTGACCCACACTGGCAACTTGCCAAAGCTGCCCCTGGAAGCGCTGGTCGCCTGCCACGAGTGCGACCTGCTGATGCGTCGGGAACCGCTCGAGCCCGGTGAAAAGAGTTGCTGCCCACGCTGCGGCTACGAGCTGGCTGTTCATCGCCATCACTGGCAGAGCCGCTCTTTGGCCCTGGTCCTGACTGCCCTGCTCCTTTACATCCCCGCCAATTTCCTGCCGATCATGCATTTGACCCTGCTCGGGCAAACTCGCAGCGAAACGGTCTGGAGCGGTGTGCTCGGGCTGTTCGAAAGCGGTATGCAAGGGGTCGCCGTGGTGGTGCTGCTGAGCAGCATGGCAATTCCCCTGCTCAAGCTGCTGTGCCAGTTGCTGGTGCTGTTGAGCCTGCGGTTCAAGTTGGCTCGCCGCAGCGGCATGTCGCTATACCGCGTTTATCACCACCTGCGCGAGTGGGGGATGCTCGAGGTCTACCTGTTCGGGATCCTGGTTTCCATCGTCAAGCTGATCGACATCGCCGATCTGAGCCTGGGCATTGGCCTGGCCTGTTTCGTCGCGTTGCTGCTGACCCAGATCTGCTTGGAGCTGAATATGCCGTCCCATCAGGTCTGGGAAGCGCTGTCCAGCGAGTAGCCCCGGTACTCGGGTGCAACGCTCCTGCAGGAGCCGCAAGGCCAATTTCAGTGCTGTTTTTTCCACTAGCCTTGCAGTGAGCTGACGGGGACCCGAGCCGACCTTCATTGGTTTGTTTCAAAGAGTGGCTGGGTTTACTTGAGGGTGAACACCTTGACTTGCGTGTCTTACTAGATCGGGGAAAAAATAAATGAGCGTGCTTACGGCATTACGGGTGTGTGGCTTGGTGTGCGGCCTGGGCCTGCTCCTTACGGGTTGCCAGGAAGAAAAACGCACGGAAGAGGCCCCGCGTCCCGTCCGTGCGGTGATCGCCAAGCCTGGGGTGATAGGCGAAGAAGTTGCCCAGACCGGCGAGATCCGCGCGCACATCGAGACTGATCTGGCTTTTCGCATAGCGGGACGGATTGCGACCCGTAGCGTTGACGTCGGGACGGTCGTTTCCAAGGGGCAGGTGCTAGCCGCGCTCGATCCCAATGATGTGCAGAATGAGGTACGGGTGGCCGAGGCCGAAGTGCGCAGCGCGGAAGCGGCAGAAGAATTTGCCCGCTCGGGGCTTGATCGCCAGCGCATGCTC
>NZ_NEIQ01000028.1:0-63543 GCF_002112765.1 Pseudomonas sp. B6(2017)
GGGGGAGGGGGCTCCAGTGGTGGTGGCGGGGCTTCGGGCAGCTGGTGAGCCTCGTGCCTGGGCACCGGCCATGGGGAATGGGCCCAGGCTGATAGGCCAAGGCCCGGCTGCTTCAGTCGTGTAGCAGGCTGGCGCCGTACTGGTTGAAGCTGTTGCCCAGGGCCGCGTTGCCATTGACGTTGAGCCTGGCCATGCCGCCGCCGAGCCGGCAGGCATCCGAGCAGCAGGAATGGTGGGTGGCGCTGGAGCAGGCACCGAGCAGCAAGACGGCGCCAATCAATAGCACTCTGATGCAGTTCAACTTCATGTTCAGCAACTCCAGGTCCGGACCGGGGATCGAATGGGCTGGCGCTTCTAGCGCTGTCACATATTGATACATGTTCTGCTTTTGCGATAGCCGGGGGTTGTTCGCCAGGCGCCAGGACGTTTGTTTCCTGGTGCGGGAACCGGTAGAAAGAACCCACGCATTCAGAAAACAGATGAGCCCATGAGCGACATCGAGAAATCCACTAGCCGCCTGTTCGACCTCGACCTGCTGCGAGCCATAGTCACGGTGGCCGACTGCGGTAGTTTCACCACCGCGGCCACGCGCCTGCACTCCACCCAGTCCACCGTCAGCCAGAAGATTCGCCGCCTGGAAGAAATGGCCGGGCATCGCTTGCTCGAGCGCGGCAACCGCGATGTGCTGCCCACCGATGCCGGCGAGACGCTGCTGGGTTATGCCCGGCGCCTGCTGGCGCTGAACGACGAAATGCTCGAGGCGCTGTCCGGGGCCACGGTGGCGCTGACGGTGCGTATCGGCGTGCCGGATGACTTCGCCACCGGGCGGACCACCGAACAGCTGGCGGCCTTCAACCGGCGCTATCCGCAGGTCAAGCTGGAGGTCACCAGCGGCATGAGTCGTGACTTGAGCGCCAGTTACGACCGTGGCGAGCTCGACCTGGTGTTGCTCAAGCAACGCCGGAGCAGCCGCGAGGCGCAGGCCTGCTGGCCGGAAAAGACCCGTTGGGTGGACAGCGCCAGGAACCCCTGCATCGACCTGGATCCGCTGCCCATCGTGACTTTCCCGCCTAGGGGGGTGTACCGCGATGAAATGATCAGCGCCCTGGAAGGCATCGGTCGGCGTTGGCATATCAGTTTCACCAGTTCCAGCCTCAGTGGCCTGCAATCGGCCATCGCCGATGGCATGGGCATCGGCCTGCTGCCGCTGCGGGCGGTGACGGCGGAACACCAGGTGCTGGCCAAGGCCAGCGGACTGCCGGCGGTGGATGTGTTCGAGGTGGCATTGCTGCACCGCCCGGCGGCCGATCCCATGGTCAAGGAGCTGGCTCGGGTGCTGTCCCGGGTGCTGGCCCAGGACACGCGCGGATGAGCTTGTTAGATATTCGATAAATGAATGTCACCTATTTCAGTATTTAATTTGTGCATGAAGGGGCGGCTGGATATCGTGGTGCCCATGGCGGCCCACGCCACGCCGTTGACGTACCGGGCCCAGGCTTTGTTCACCCTGCCTGCCGTGACGGGCGGGGCAGCAAAACAACAATGAGGAGAGTCTCCATGTCCAAGTCCACTTACTACGCGCCGCATGGCGGGCACCCGGCCCAGACCGAGCTGCTCACCGACCGTGCGATGTTCACCGAAGCCTACGCGGTGATCCCCAAGGGCGTGATGCGCGATATCGTCACCAGCCACTTGCCCCACTGGGACAACATGCGCATGTGGGTCATCGCCCGCCCGCTGTCGGGTTTCGCTGAAACCTTCTCCCAGTACATCGTCGAAGTCGGCCCCAACGGCGGCAGCGACAAGCCCGAGCAGGACCCCAACGCCGAGGCGGTGCTGTTCGTCGTCGAGGGTGAGGTGAACCTGACCCTGCAAGGCCAGCAACACGTGCTCACGCCTGGGGGCTATGCCTTCATTCCGCCGGCCGCCGACTGGAAGCTGCGAAACACCAGCGGCACCGAAGCGCGTTTCCACTGGATTCGCAAGCATTACCAGAAGGTCGATGGCGTGCCGTACCCGGAGGCTTTCGTCACCAACGAGCAAGACATCGAGCCACGGGTGATGCCCGACACCGAAGGTCGCTGGAGCACCACCCGCTTCGTCGACATGAGCGACATGCGCCATGACATGCACGTCAACATCGTCAACTTCGAGCCGGGCGGCGTGATTCCGTTCGCCGAGACCCATGTCATGGAACACGGTCTCTATGTGCTGGAAGGCAAGGCGGTGTATCGCCTGAACCAGGATTGGGTCGAGGTCGAGGCTGGTGACTTCATGTGGTTGCGTGCGTTCTGCCCGCAGGCCTGCTACTCCGGCGGCCCGGGTCGCTTCCGCTACCTGCTGTACAAGGATGTGAACCGCCAGATGCGCCTGACCCTGAACGCGCCGCATTGATGCGCAGGGCCAGGGCAGCGATCGACTGCTGCCCTGGCTGTCCAGGTTCCGCACCAGGCCGGCGAGCGATCGCCGGTTTTCTTTTGCCCCGGGAAAAGCGTTTCGCCTGCTGGGCCGCATCACCTGGCCGTGGATGCCGACGCCAGAGCGGCTGGCGCCAGCAGTGCTGGAACATTCCAGGGTGGCGCGACAGTGTGTCGCACTGGCGTGATGGATGAGCCTGGTCTTTGCTGTGTCGGGCCTGGCGCCGTGCCGGGTGGTCCACTTCACGTCATGTGGGAGCAGGTGTCCTGCCCCAGGTAGAGGGGCGTTCAACTACGCAAAAGGACACGGACCGTTATCGATGTCTCGACCAAGGAGGTCATGTTGAAAATGAAATTTCTGGCGGCTTCGCTGCTGCTCTGGATGTTCTCGATGACCGCGCAAGCGGGTTGCGCGGTATTGGGACCCTGGGATGATCCGTGCTCGAAAGCCGTGCTCGGTCCGACTCCTACATTGTGCGAATGCCCATGACTGAATCGCACTCCGACCAGGACGGTGGAATCTTGTGTGACTGACCAGGAGGTCTTGAATGAAGAAAATGTTGTTGGCGGCATTGCTGCTATGCGGTTTCTCCCTGACTGCCCAAGCTTCGTGCCCGGTGTTCGGTCCGTCCAAGGATCCATGCAGCGGCCCGGTATTTGGCCCGTCTACCTGCGAGTGCCCATGAGGTAACTTGCCTGGCGGGTCCGGCCGGTGCCGGGCCCGCACGCCGGGAAGACTGTCGTGGGTTGCGAGAGATCCCGGCCGATCACGGTTGCTGGAAGGCCACCCAGCGTTCAGCGACAATAGCGCCCTTCGATTTTCCCCCGCCAAAGCAAGGAGCAACCCGGTGACAGCTGTTTATGGCACGGCCTATGTCGACCAGTTGATCGACAGCCGCAGCTACGAGGCGATGGCCATGCTCGGTGCGCATATGGAGGCGGCCGCACCGGCTCCCGACCAGCCGGACCTGGGTCTGCCGGCGCCGCTGTTCGTCTATCTGGAAGCCCTGACCTGGTTCGCCCAATCGGTTCGTTCCGGTGCCTGGACCTATTTTGAAGCGACGCCACATCCTCGGCAGCAAGCGATGCGTGACAACCTGCTGGCGCTGGATTGCGATTGCTGGCGGGAGCGCTATGTCTTTGGCATGGATCACTGGGCCGACGAGGCTTCGATGGCGGAGCTGGATCGGTGGATCGACGCATCCGAGCCGGAGCAGGAAACCTGGCTGTTGCAGTTGCTGGACACCCATCGTGATCGGCTCAAGCAGCTGCTGTGCCGCGCCGCACACCTCCATTTGAGTGAGCCAGATGCGTAAGGCGGACCGCCTGTTCCAACGAGTCAACCTGATCCGGCTTCACCAGCAAGTGTTTTGAAGGAGGCGCATAGCCAGGTGCCGAGACTGCTAGAGCAACGCAACAAGATCGGTATTTTGCTAGGCTGCGGCCTTTTTCAAGGGATGGTCTTATGTCTGATCGGTTCATGATGGTTGATCTGCAAAGCAGGAAGCAGTTTGTAAAGGAAGTTGTGCAGGAACTGGGCTATGCACTGGTCAATGAGAATGAGCGATCGGTATTCTTTGAAGGCGCTAACAAGATTGTCTATGGCGTCAATCTCAGTACCCTCGACGATGGTTATGTCGCGATCAACTTCGCCGTAGCCGCCGGGCGCACGGTGGACGATGCACAGCGCATTGCCGTGTTGAATCACTTCAATTATGACTACAGGGTCTTGAAGTGCTTCTACAGTGAGAAACCTTCCTTGTTGTTCAGCATGGAGTCCTTTGTTTTTTCAGAAGAGGGTTTCGTGAACTTCTTCAACTACTCCGCAGGCGCTCTCGAAGAAGCCTATGCTGAATTGCAAGCGCGTTTCCCAGGGGCATATTGATATCCAGTGCAGAACAGGGGCCGGAAAGGTCGAGTTGTTGCTGGATGAGAAGGGTGCGATGAGGTTTGATCCGTACATCAGGATCGTAGGTTAGCCCCAGCAGGACCATCGTTCAGGGGCAGCGCCCGAGTCGATATCCGAACGCTGGCATTGCAGTCTTGGTGATGGCTGGTTCAGTGGCTTCAGCGCGGCATCTTGAGGAAAGCCCGGTTGTGTACCGGGCTTTTTTATTGTTTGGGGCCGTTGTTGTGAGAAGGGCATATTTCAGTAGGCCCAGGGTGGTTCAAAAGCCCTCGGGGTAAAGTGCTGTGTCCTTCTTGGAGCAGTTCATTGCAGCTATTCGTTTAGCAAAGGGCAGTTGGGAAAAGCCCTGCATGGATGGCATTAGCTGTTCTTGTTGTTTGCGAGCGGATTCAAGCGAAACCGAAAATATTCTTGAATTGAAGTACCTGCATTGCTCCAAACGTTCCGTTTCGGTCCTGGGCATCGGCACCGCATCGACTTCCTTTTGATACTCCTCGCTCTGTTTGCTTGCACAGCCCGATGAAACCGCAGCTGCAAGAGAAATCATCACAAAAAACAAGAACCTCATACTTGACCTTCACTCTACTTATTGGGGATTCGAGATAGCTGGGGCAGGGGTGGCAAACTCTACCTGGAGTACTTGCCCGAGACTGGTTTCGAGCGGGTAGGGGACCTGCGCCAGGGCGATGTGATATTGCCGGTTCGCTCGCCGCTGCCCAACTACACGGGAGTCTATCTGGCCGATGGCGTGCTCAAGAGCGAGCCGGAACATTACCCTGCGCCTGGCTTCATCCTGCACCATCTTTATGGCCGTGCCAGCGAACGCGACACCTATGGTGGCTACTGGCCGGAAGTCATCGTGAGCTACTGGCGGCACCTGGCAAGCTACTCGGCAAACATGGTGTAGCGGAGGCCGCTGGAAAAATGGCCGTCTCAAGCTGGGAGAGAAATCTTCCTTCAAGCCGCGTTATCCCTTCAAAGAGTACATTCCTTGCAACTGCACCGGTGTCAGCGGAGGAAGCTTCTGCGTCTGCCTGACCCCTATTCGTTTATTTTCGGTACGCACGTTGAGTGGATAGTAACTCGCGCCATACTCAAAGTTGCCTTCGCAGGTCTGCACAAGCCATGCGCCGAAGCGTACGCCGTTGCTTCCAAAGGTGGTTAGGTACTGATCCAATCGATTCACACAACCGTCTTGGAAATCTGCTTTTATCAGATGTGCCCATTCCTGGGAGATTTCGTCATTGGCAGCGCCAGAAGCTGACGCCAGCAGAAAGATGAGAGCAAGAACTCCTCGGCTCAGTGAGGGCATGACGGCAATTCCTTTGCGTATACAGAGGGAGGCAAGTATCCATTTAGCATCAGGTTTACAGCAACACAAAGACCAGCACTGCACTGGGCTTTGTGCATCTGGCGCTCGCCGCTGGCTGCGGTGCTTGTGGGCATGCGGACCCCTGGCGCGCTGGAGTGGAACGCTCGCCTCAGGTGTGCTTTCTCCAGCTTCCCGACCTGGGCAATCGCCTCGGCGAATCTCCGCACCCTTGATGTGGGTGGTTGGAGAGTGTACAGGGCGGCCACATGGGAGGCTTAGGGATGAGTGCGCACGAACTGCAAGGCTGTGACGATCAGGATGGGTCCATGACGTCCTCTCTCAACAGCGAATACTGCACTAGATCGTGATATGTACTTCCCCAGTACCCGGCTTTGCGAAGAACGCCTTCACGCACGAAACCCATGCGCTCAAGCAGATTCAATGACGGTACGTTCTTGGGATGAGCGAGCGCCTCTATCCTGTTCAGATCCATGTGTGCGATACCCCAATCAATGCATGGTCTGATCGCTTCACTCATGAAGCCTTTCCCCTGAGCTGATTGAGCCAGTTCAAAGCCGATCGAACAGCTCCTCCATGAGCGGTTCCACTTGAACAGTCCGCAGGTCCCAATCAGCTTCCCCTGGGAGAGGTCCTCCAGGCCCCAGCGAATGCCCGGGTTGGGTGCTGCACGCCAGCTATTGAATAGCTCAACAAGCTGCTCTGCTTGCTCAATGTGAGCGATGGGATCAGAGCCGAACCACTTCATGGCATCTGCATCACTATGGATTTCTAGCAAGGTCGGTGCATCGTTTTTTGTCAGCTCTCGCAGGCGTAGGCGTTTTGTAAGAAGGGTTGGAAACTCAATCATTGCCAGCTGTTCCTGTGGGCAAACATCGTTGCTCCTGGACATGAAAAAAACCGGCGTTTGGCCGGGCTTGGCCCTGAACTAGATGCCTATACCATCCCGATGTCACTGCAGTTCTCCGATCAGGGGCGATGTTCGCGCCTTGAGTTCATCCCGTTGAGCCAGTAAAGCCCTGGACTCTGCCTTTGCTGCGTTACTAGATACCGTAATGGCTGTGGTGCGTGCGGGGTTGGTAGGTTTATCCAAGTCTTCATTCAACATGGAGATGACCCCCATTTTAATTGTGATCATTGTGGGCAATACAGGCTATTGCTGAATGGGGGAGGGCTTTGCGTCCAGGATGGATGGGTGCACAAGGTGGATGGTAGATTCCGTGCGTTTACTAGCAAAGGAGTTGCGATATGGCGGTGGTAACGTTCGTGTTTAAGCTTAAGACCAAGAGCGGCAGTGGCATGAGTAATGTGCTCCAGAATGGTAGCGACCAGCGGGATGCGGAACGCAAGATCCTGGAGAAGTATCCAGGCGCAACCATACTAGATGCCCGTCGGCAGTGACGTAGAAGCCCGGCCCCGCGCTGGGCTTTTTGCATCTGGAGCATGCCAAATGCCTCTTGGATTTCAGATACATAGAAGATTCACATTGCCTTAGAATGGCCCTTTCCCGCCTTTCAAAGGAATGATTACGTGGTGAGCACCAACGCCATCTGCTGCCCGCAATGCCAAGGTCAAAACGTCCAGCTTCTGTCCGTCATCCATGCTGCTGGCACCTCTCACATACAAGCGACCCATCAGGCGCAATCCCAATCCGGATTCGGCCCCAGCGTGACTGTAGAAACCACGGGCCGTCATCAGACCCATTTGGCTGCAAGCGTCGCCCCTCCAGGGGCTAAACGCCTGCTTGGTCCGGTAATCCTTACTGGGGTGGGCGCTATCATCTTGTACGACGGTCTGAAACTATCATGGGAAGTGGACTGGACCAGGTTCTTCATCGGCGTGACGTTCATAGCCATTGGTGTGATCGGGTTCGTCCGGCACTGTCGATACAACATTAAGCAATATGATGAATACGAAGAGTGGCGCCGCACTTGGCTATGCCACGCTTGCGGCACTCGATTCCAACCGTGAATGGCGTAAGAGGGCACCTTCGGGTGCCTTTTCTTTTTTACGTCTTGTGAGGGGGCGCTTGCTGATCAAAGCCGAGGCAGGGTGTATGTGTGAGCAGGCCTATGTCCTGCAACTGAGCATGTCGTGGGGCAATCTGTACGACAATCAATGCCATTAAATGCCAAGCGACCTTATATCCAGCTGCTTCGAAAAAGCCCGAGCACAATCGGCATGTGCTGCGATGAGCGTCGCAGCTTTAGATCGAGCGCTGGTTAACTCGCGCCGACAACTGTTCGGCGCTCTCCTTTCGTTCTGAGTAGCGATCTACCAGGAAGTCTTGGCGGTCGCGCAGCAGTAAGGTGAACTTCACCAGCTCTTCCATAACGTCGACCACTCGGTCGTAGTAAGCCGAAGGCTTCATACGCCCAGCATCATCGAACTCCAGGTAGGCCTTGGGCACTGAGGACTGGTTGGGAACAGTGAACATGCGCATCCACCGGCCGAGTACGCGCAGTTGATTGACTACGTTGAATGACTGCGAGCCGCCGCAGACCTGCATCACTGCCAGTGTCTTGCCCTGTGTCGGGCGCACAGCTCCGAGTGATAGGGGAATCCAGTCGATCTGGGCCTTGAACACTGCGGACAGCGCACCATGGCGCTCAGGGGAGCACCAGACCTGTCCCTCTGACCACTGCACCAGATCGCGCAATTCCTGCACCTTGGGGTGTTCTACCGGAGCATCATCAGGCAATGGCAGGCCGGATGGATTGAAGATGCGAATCTCTGCGCCGAAGTGTTCCAGCAGACGGCCAGCTTCCTCTACCAGTAGGCGACTGAAGGAGCGCTCGCGGGTCGATCCGTAGAGCAACAGAATGCGGGGTTGATGCTCGCTGGTGCGGTTGGTTGTTGGCGACTTATCGAAGAGTGAAAGGTCGAGATTGGGCAGATGTTCTGACATGGTTTTCTCCTGCTCAAAGAGCGCCGATGCGGTCCAACTCACGCTTGAGTGCATCGCGGTCGAGTGTGTCGAAGGGAAGGGCGAAGAAGGCTTTGCAGCGCAGCTCAATACGGGCCAGCGTATTGCTGAATGCGGCCTCGATTGATGTTTCATCGCCCACCACGTCGGATGGATCTTCCAATCCCCAATGGCTTTTCACTGCTGGTCCGAAGTAGACCGGGCAGGCTTCACCGGCGGCCTTGTCGCAGACAGTGATGACAATATCTGGCGGGTTGCCTTCGAAGTCGTCGTTACCTTTGCTGCGTAGGCCTGCAGTGCAGATACCGGCTTGCTGCAATGTGGTGAGGCTACGGGGCAGCACCTGACCCTTGGGGAAACTACCGGAACTGACTGCTTCAAATCCTGTGGGGGCCAGGTGGTTGAACAGCGCTTCGGAAAGAATGCTGCGGCAGCTATTGGCCGTGCACATAAACAGGACTCGCATGTAGAGCTCCCCCGCTTCTTGGCGGACGTCAGAGGCTCAGGCGCAGTGCCAGGGCCGAAAGGGTGATCAGTAGAACTGGGAGGGTTAGCAGCGTGCCAACCTTGAAGTAGTAGCCCCAGGTGATACGTATGCCTTTACGTTCCAGCACATGCAGCCAGAGCAACGTGGCAAGGCTGCCTATAGGGGTGATCTTCGGACCGAGGTCACAGCCGATGATGTTGGCGTAGATCATTGCCTCGCGTACAAGACCCTCAGCCCCACTGGCCTGGATCGACAAGGCGCCTACTAGCACGCTGGGCATGTTGTTCATGATCGAGGACAGGAATGCTGAGAGCAGTCCGGTACCGATGGCAGTGCCCCATAGGCCCTGTTCGGCTAGTCGGTCGAGCTGTTGGGTGAGCAGATCAGTCAGGCCTGCGTTTTTCAGCCCATAGACCACCAGGTACATACCTAGGGAGAAGATCACCACCTGCCAGGGCGCTTCGCGTAGCACTCGGCGGGTTGAGATGCGGTGGCCACGGGCGGCAACGGCAAAGAGGATGGCGGCGCATGCAGCGGCAACTGCGCTGACCGGAATACCCAATGGCTCTAGGGCGAACAGGCCGACGAGCAACACCAGCAGGGTCCACCATCCCACTATAAACGTGGCGCGGTCATGGATGGCCGTTTTGGGTTCCTTCAACGCATCCAGCGCGTAACGGCGTGGGATATCACGACGGAAGAACAGGAACAGCACTATCAACGTGGCCGCAACGCTTGCCAGATTGACTGGCACCATCACCGAGGCGTACTCGGCAAAGCCCAGGTCGAAGTAGTCGGCTGAAACAATGTTCACCAGGTTAGAAACCACCAGAGGCAAACTTGCAGTATCAGCGATGAAGCCCGCAGCCATGACGAAGGCCAGCGTCGCGGCCGGCGAAAAGCGCAGGGCAAGCAGCATCGACATAACAATTGGGGTGAGGATCAGCGCTGCGCCGTCGTTGGCAAATAGCGCTGATACCGCAGCGCCCAGCAGCACACAAAAAGCGAACAAGCGGTAACCGCTGCCGTTTGCCCAGCGCGCTACATGTAAGGCAGCCCATTCGAAGAGTCCAGCCTCGTCGAGCAGCAAGCTGATGATGATAACGGCGATGAACGTAGCGGTGGCATTCCAGACGATGGCCCATACGGTGGGTATGTCACTCAGAGAAACAGCTCCGCTGGCCAGGGCGATGCCAGCCCCTAGTGCAGCGCTCCAGCCAACACCGAGGCCCTTGGGTTGCCAGATGACCAGAACGAGGGTGAAAACGAAGACGGCGATAGCAATCAGCATGGAAAAACTCGCTCGTTGAGGGTCAGCAGCATGCGGTATCACGAACGGGCCGGCCGTCCATGTTCTGTAGGCGAAGTGTGTTCTCAGCGAGCCACTCGGTATTGGCCTGCAGCGTTACCTGCAGCATCTCCTGTACCCAGGACGGGAGTTCTGGATTGAGGCGGTAATACACCCACTGGCCCTGGCGACGATCCAGCAGCAGACCACTGGAGCGCAGTTGTGCCAGGTGGCGGCTGATCTTCGGTTGGCTGTCATCGAGGGCACACATCAGCTCGCAGACACAGAGTTCGCCCAGGCTGGCGATGAGCAGAGCCGCACGGGCGCGGGTTTCGTCAGCCAGGTTCTTGAAGAGATCTAGTGGGGTGATCATTGGGGTGGCTCGAATATATGGAAATTCGAATATATGGATATCCATATATTTATGGCAAGCCGATTTTAGGGCAAAACGGGGCCGCCAAGAGTCGTCTTAGGTTGAGGGCCGACTGACAAGGGCTCGTATTTACGGGCCTTGACCGACCTAAGCAGAAATAGGAAGGGGGCTCTAGTAACTGCCGGTCATGGTGTGTGGCAAGACCAGACCATCCTGAGATTATGAAAATATAGGGGCGCCACCTAGGCCGGACCACTGGTCCTGGTGTTCTGTCGGCAGGGTGTCGCAGGAGGGAGGTTACGGAAACTAAAGAAATGATGCGGAAACGGGCAACGGGTGACGGTAGGGGGTCGTGAGCAGCAGAAACAAAAAAGCCCTGAATAATCAGGGCTTTATCGTAGAGATTTGGCGGAGGCGTAGAGATTCGAACTCTAGGACCTGTTACAGTCGGCGGTTTTCAAGACCGATATAGAGAGGCAGCATGGCCGTGCCTTTCGGGAGCTTTCCGTTCCATTACTTTAGTTTTTTGACGCCTCTACAAGCCGCATTCTACAAGGGGGCTGCTTTAAGTTATGGAACGGATTTTCAAGCTATTTTGACGGCTTCGCGATAGCTCCGACACGACGATAGACGCGCTCTGTGATGTCTCCTTTGGTGTGGCCCAGCAGTAGGCTCGCTTCGCCTACGTCCGCAATTTCAGAAGCCGCTTTTGGCCGGATATCTCTAAACTGAAAGCCACCAATCTTGGCTGCCAGCAGTTCGTCACCGATCTGTAGCGCCGCCGATTTCGCATCTTCCCGGGCGGCGTCCCAGCGCTTCCTCAGCATTGTGGCCGTCATCCGCTTTCCGTGCCGGCTGACGATCAAGTAACTCGACACATGCTGGGAATTTCGTGCAGTGATTTCCGCGATCAACCGGCCAAGGCTGTTTGCCTCACCCTCAGTAGCCAGCAAGATGCGCAGCTTCTTCTGTGTCTTGTTCTGCTGCACCACAAGATATCCGCCATCGATATCGTCCTTACGCATGATCAGCACATCTGCCGGCCTCTGCCCGGTCAGGTACGCCAGATCCATAGCGTCTTTCAGCTCTTGAGCTGCCTTCTTGTAGACCGCATCCCACACCACATCATTTGCGTAGTAGTCCCTCGGTGTTTCCTTGTTCTTCCGCACGCCCTGGCAGGGGTTCTCTTTCGTCGTCAGTCCCCACTCTCGCGCAATGTTGAAAATGTGGGAGAGGGTGGCAATCTCACGATTAGCCCGAACCTTCGCCGATCGGGCATCTCTGTAGCCGGCGATTGACGCCGGGGTGATTGCGTCAATTGGTGCGTTGTCGAACACGGTTCTGAGCTGCTTGATCTCCGCCAGATTGTCTTTCTGCGTGCGCGGTGCTTTCTTGGGTACCACCTCGCGGATGTATCGATCGAAAATGCCTTTCATGGTGCGTAGGTCCAGCGGCTTTTCCTTCGCCTCGAGTTCAGCCCATTTCATCCTTGCCTGGTCCAGGTCTTTACCTAACGGGATATCCCTTCCGAGAATGTCGCGGTAGTAGTAAGCCGACCAGATGCTGCCGTTCTTTCGCTTCCGGGAGCGCTTGTACATCCGGGGCGGTAGGTGGTGGTGCTCGGTCTTGCGGGGGCGCATATCAGTTCACTCGCGAAAAGTCTGGCGTCCATGCCGGTGCTGCCGGCGGCGGGTTGGGGTCTAAGATTGTCGGAGTGACAGCGCCCAGCTTTATACGGGCGTACTGGCGACCCACTAATGGCCTACCGCCGCGGCTCTCGACATAGAGCCACTTTCGATCGTCCAGCCAGCGGCGCTGGTGGAATCGACCCTTGTAGCCGGTGATGTCGGCTAGTTCTTCCTCCGAAAGGATCTCGGTTTCCATAAAGTCTCTCCACGCCGCGCCGGGCGGCAGAACGTGTTACGGGGTGGCTTTGTCGATGGCCGCGGCGAGCCTGACTTGGGTGCCATTGCCGTGGTTTGCAGGCTTGATCTTGGGGATGACCCTCAAGGCTTCCTGAGCCGCAGAAACCAGCTCTTCAGTAATTGCGGTCAGCCGGTTTATCTCTTCAATTGATTGCTGATGCAGAGCAGTGTCTGTTGCGAGAGGCGAGCCAGTGCAGCCCTGGTACTTCTTTGTTCGAGCAGTCAGTCGAACCAGAAGCGGGCGGTCGTCTAGTGCATGAGGCATAGGAATTCCTCGCCCGCAGATGCAGGCTGTTGAGTGTTGGTTTGAGGTGTGTCTGATTGCCCGTGGCGTTGCGCCGGGGCACTGTTGCTGTGTCCGCCCGGTTCGTTGTCAGGCTGCTGCAGCGGCCGGCTTATGCCGGGCCGGGCGGACTCTTCAGTTCTTGTAGCCACTGCTGATGCGGTCGGCGATCCCTTCCAGGCTCTCAGCCATTCCCCACATGTCGTTGTTGTCGCGGCGGGATACGACTTTGCACCTGGCAACGTTGCGGCCAATCAAGATCCATGCAGCCAGCCTGATCAACCAGGCCTCGGCCTTTCTGCGAAAGAAGCTGTTCATAGCCTTGGCCCCCTGTAGATCAGGTAGGCCATGTACACCAGGGGCAGGATCATGGCTGCACCTCCCGGCGCGCCCACCAGCAGACTGGGCCGTCGTCCGTGTCGTGGATCGCCAGGCAGAACCAGTCCTCACCGTTTGGACGCTCAGGCTCCCAGTAGCTGAAATCTGGGTCCCCGGATTCGAAGTATCGGTCCGCAACCGCTTCGTCTGCGTACTCAAGGCGAACTTGCTTCACCGCAAGCCTTTGTTCGGTTATCCAGGCCTTGCACTTCTCGCCGTCGCCTTCGTCGAAGTCGGGCATATCAGGATGCTGGAACGAACCCATTTCGTCGCGAACGACGGGTGCTGCTTGGATCAGCTTGATTTCTTCAGGCATGACTTGTCCTTGCCGCTGCTGCGGCTGGCTGTAATGGGAAGGGGTGGCAACTTGCCTTGATTGAGGGTCTAAGCTGGTAGGTGTAAAAAGCCGTTCAACTTCGTTCAGTTAAGGACCTGACGTGTCGCACAGCATGGATACTCCGATTGCGCTTGAGCACCGTGGATATACGGTATTCATCAAGTTTGAATGGGAGCGGCCGAACGACGAAGCTCCTGCAGCTGCACGAGTCATCCAGGTGGGTGATGTTGCGGGCCTTGGGGATGTTGCAGCAGAGCTTCAGGGCCCTTGGGAGAGCTACCAAGCTGCTCTGGAGGAAGCTATTTCAGCAGCTGAGCGCTGGATTAACAGCCAGTTGCCGTAGGCATCAATTGTCCATGCTGCCAATATGGCTGGCTTAATTGGTTTCGCATGGTCAGACTGGGGCTCAATCTCAGAGCGCCAAGCCATGTCAATAGATCGGATATTCCATCTGGAGCAGGCTTTGCTTGCAGTCATCACGCAAGCCGCACAACAGGGCCTGGAGAGCGAAAAACTATGCTCACATGCTATTGGTGGCATGATGGGCAATACATCCTGGCGCTGGGTTACTGCCGAGTATGTGCCTGGTGCTGCTGATGAGCTTGAAAGTGCGCTGCGCGTGCTGAAGCGTTGAGGGTTACTGCTGGGGAGGGTTGAGGCGCGCTACTTCGTCGAGGCAGGCGTTCCAGATTGCTGCATCTCGATCGTCGTCGATCTCAGTCAATACCGACGGCTCGGGCTTTCGCTCAGGCAGCACCACGGCAGCCAGCGCGCCTGGGCGGGTGTAGAGAGCGCGCAACTCGTACTCCTCCGGCATGGACTGGAAATCCTCCAGTGACCCGCTGCCGACTTCTTCCCAGCAACACGAGCCATGCGTTCGGACCATGTGCACCATCTCGCCCTGGTGCTGGGCGTTGCCATGCCGCACGGTTACCGTTTCGCCAAGCTCCAGCCATGAGGGCAGATTGCCCGGCAGTTGCAGCTCAACCTGCCCCAGGCCGGGTGTGTAGGCACATACGCGGGCAACCACTGAATGGCCATGGTGCTGCTCGGCAGGCTGGGCGAGAAGGGCGCGCAGCTCACCGACTGCACGCAGGCTGTCCTGGTAGCTGTCGCCGACTATCCGCATCAGTAGTTCGCGCAGTTCGTTACTCATTGTCGTCACCCTCATGGAACATTGCCCGCTCTTGGTCATCTTTGAGCTGTAGCCAGAAGTCGTCGTCCTGATCATCTTCGGTTGGCTTGCGCTCCAGGGCGGCGCGGTCTGTCCCAAGGCACGCGTTGCAGTCTTTGCAGAAGTAGCCGAGGAACTTTCCATCTACGATCTGGCTGCGCGGAACCACATTTGGATGCTGGCAGGGTGCCCGCTCGTCGCGCTCGACCTGTGGCGACTCGCAATCAACACGGCAACCATCCTCGCAGCCGGCGCACGCACCGCAAGACTTTGGCTCTGCGCTGGCGTCCAGGGCTGCTTTGATCTGGGCTAGCAACACCGAATTACCGATGTACCTGGTCGCAGCTACCAGCAGCGCATCCCGCTCGGCCAGCTGGCGCTTGAATTGAGCGCGATCCATGTCGTAGTTGTAGTCGGCTTGGGCAACCATTAGATCAAGGCGTTTGACTTCGGAGCGCAGCCCCTCGTTCTCTCGCTTCAGCCTCTGCGCCTCGTCGAACCACGACCGCCGCGACAGCTCGCGCTCGTTGTTCTCTGTTGCTGCGTCGTCCAGGTTTTGGGTTTCTGTGGGCATGGGGATACCTCAGTAGATGCGTTCAAGTTGCTGTTGAATTCGGCGACCAATCCAGCGAACGACCGGGACGGCCTTACTGTTGCCGATGGCCTTGTAGCGCGGCCCATCTGGACAGTCATTCGCGGGCCTGCTGCGATAGGGGATGAGGGTGTAATCGTCGGGGAAGCCCTGTAGGCGTTCGCATTCACGGGGAGTTAGGCGCCGGACTGCGGAGCGTGTTTGTATCGCTTGAACCTCTGAGCGCGCTTCCAGGGTGTATGCATGGTCAGCTTGCACGCCAACCCCGTCGGGACCGCTGTCTGGGTTGCAGCGTAATGCGCCGGCCTGGATCGCATGTGTTACGACGTTTGGGCCAAGCCCAGAGTTGGTATTGTCCAGCTGTTTCCCATAGTTGCTTGTCACTGTCTGTGCGATTTCGCGGCAGTGCAGATAGTTTTGTTGCTGCGCTCCAGCCTCAGCAGAAAGCGCCCCAACGATCTGACCGTCACCACCGATAAAGCGTGCTTCGCTTCGGCTGTTTTGCGTAAAGGCCAGGACAGCGTTTTCCTGTCCGTTGTTGCGACCTAGCGTGTGCGCCTGATCAAGTCGGACGTTAGGATCTTGCGTGCCATGCACTACCAGCATTCCGCTTTCTGCATCCTGCTGAGTGGCGCTGCCAGCAGCCTTCCCATTGGCCTGCAGTGTTCCCGCCAGTTGCAGCCCTCCAGCCAGCTCGAAATCCGTGCCTAGCCCACCGCCGCCTGTTGCCCTGGAACCGAGCGTCCCGGTAACGCAAAATGTCTCGCTCTCGATGTCCAGGCGCGTGTCCTTGGCCGTCAGCGTGGCAGCCTGGCTAACGTCTCCCTTCAGACTATGTCCGCCGAATGCTGGGACCCCAGCTAACACCTCGATCGCGGGTCCCTCATCACCTTCGCAGTTCGGACAGCCGTATTGGCCCAGGTCTAGGCCGAACACCCATCCACAGCCGCATTGGAGAGAAGGGCCGAATGGAGCTCTTCCGGCAAGGTCTTGCCCCTGGCCTCGGCGCGGCGCAGTATCCCGGCGCACGCCTTCGCGCTCAAAAAGTACCTCGACGGGATCGAATCCGTCTCGAGCACTTGCGACAACGAACACACGACGGCGTCGTTGGGCCAGGCCGAAATATTGGGCGTCCAGGACCCGCCACGCGATTGTTCTTTTGGGTCCATACACACAACCAGCGTCCGGCCATTTCTTCCCTGAAGGCTGCAGTTCGCAGTCTTCCCCAGCAAGCGCACCAAGAAAGCATCCGAAGGCGTTCCCTTTGTCACTGAGGACGCCGGGGACGTTCTCCCAGACGATGATGCTGGCGGGTTTGCCGTTGATGGCTCGAACATAGTCAACTGCATCTGCAAGCTCCACGTATTTGATGGTGAGGGCGCCGCGCGGGTCGGTGAGGCCATCCCGCATACCGGCAACCGAGAAGGCCTGGCATGGGGTGCCGCCGACCAGCACGTCAGGCGCTGGGATCTTGCTGGTTAGCACCAGGGCGGCCAGCTTGGTCATGTCGCCGAGGTTCGGCACGTCCGGGAAGTGGTGGGCCAAGACCGCACAGGGGAATGGCTCAATCTCGGAGAACCAGGAGGCCTTCATTCCTAGCGGGTGCCAAGCTATGGTTGCGGCCTCGATGCCGCTGCATACGCTTCCGTAAGTTGTGGCCATTGGGGTACCTGTATTTATGTAGTGCAGCGATAATCGAAGTTTTTACATCAGGCAGGGGGCATAGGGATGAGCGAAGAGAAACACGAAATTATGGGGCCTGGCTTTCAATCGCTACCGGGCTCCATAAAGACAAAGGTTGCGGAGGGGCATGTAAAGGCCGCCGTGAGTGACTTGCGCGGATGGAAGGGGATTTATGAGCTGTGTGTTGAGTTGCGAAACTTTGAAATATCACAACTAGTTCAACGCAATAACTTTTTTATGATTTTTCAAGGGGTTCTGCTAGCTGGTGTATGTCAGTCTGCAGGTCAAATTCCTATTGTCAGCTTTATGATTTGTCTTGCCGGCTTGGCCGTTTCAGTCCTCCAAGCGGGCATGGCTGCCGGGGCTAAATATTGGCAGGTTCACTGGGAGCTTAACACTCAGAAGTCAGAGCAGGTCATGATGAAAGTTTGGACCGTGCATGATCGACTGCAAAAACAAATTGACGATAACAACGTAGAGATAGACAGCCATCTTTATTCGCAGCTTGAATCGAGGAAGCTTCTAATTCACCTGTTTCAAGAGGACTACAATCGAGATGGTATTCGTGAAAGCATCCAAGAAGGTCGGGTAAAAAGACGATTTGTGAACTGGTTGATAATGAAGCGCTTCTCCGCAAGTCGGATACCAATCTATGTTGGGCTTTGTCTGTCTATTGTTTGGTTCGTCCTATTGATTTGTACAATCAGAATCCCTGGGGTCGACTGGAATGTGCTTAGTTGGATTACCGGTTTTCATTCGAAGTGATCGAAGACGTCTGTCATGACAATCAATGCAGATGAATCAGGTTGGGTCAGGCGGCTTTCGTTTCGGCCTATTGGGCGACGATCGCCTTGGCTGCGTGGTTGATTAGATACAGCCGATTGATCAGGCTGTCGCGCGGCTTGTCGATGGTGATCTCCCAGTAGTCGCAGCCCAGGCCCAGCTCCTCGTGATGCTCGCTCATGAACATGCTGGCATGCTCGACGCAGCTGATGTCGCCGGCCTCGCTCAGGCAGTCATTCAGCGAGTCCCAGAAGTCGCGTCCATCCTCGCCATATTCAATGGCTGCAAGATGCCCTTTAACCAGCTTGCGGATCTCGTCCCAGCGCCCGGCCTCGTGTCTGCCGCCATCGTTGCGCATCCACTCTGGCAGGGCGTTGTATTGATCCTCGTCGATTTGCTCGCATATCTGGTTGCATACGCCAGTCACCAGTGCTGCTCGGAAAGCTTGCTCGTCAAACTCGCGCTCGCGGCAGTGCTCTTCAAGCTTTGAGTGGATGTAGTAGCCGATGTCATCACCGGCCAGGAACTCGATGCCGTAGGAGAGGCCGACGTTGAATGTCAGGCCGTCAATGTCGCCGACAATGGCGATGCCGAAGCGAGTAATCAGGATATCGAAGGCGTAGGCACTGGTACGCGGGGCCTTGCAGCGCCAGGCCTTCAACTGATCGGTGTCAGCCAGGATGGTGTATTCGTGGTCCTTCAAGCACTCTGCGGCGCGCTCGCTGCGCTTGGCCTTTTCGGCTTTGCGCTTAGCGATCCATTCCTGGTGGCGCTGTTCGTTGTTCATGGTTTATTTCCATGCATGCGCCTGCCTCGCCGGCTAGCGTGATTCGTTGAAGTGGGGTATTTGTGTTCGGCCCGGCATGGAGCCGGAGGAGAGAGAAACTATGTCAGACACGTTCTTCGACGAGCTGCTCGGCTACGACTTCACTATCTACGTGAAAGAGCATCCAAATGGTTTTACTTCCGAGACGGAAATTGAGAAAGATGGCGTGCGAGTACTACCTCTCATCAAGTCCCACGATAAGCTGTGGTCGAGCCTCGATGAAGCTCGGCATGCGGCGCGACTGCATGCTTGGTCGCTGATCCATAACCTCGCCGACAAAGCCAAGTGACACAGGTGCGTTGCGTGCAGCGCCGGAGGGTCAGGCTGCGTTCGGGAACTGCTTGGCCAAGGCCTGCTGCACCGTCTCGATGATGCGGCAGAGGTAGGCCCAGTCCGGGTTCGGCTCCATGGCGTCAGCCGGCAGGTTCCACCTGTCGTCACCGAACACCCGATGCATGAACTCGCGGTGGGCGCCGCCGCACTCATCGAGCGAACTGGTGTGGCGAACATCCTCTACCTCGTCGAGCAGGCTCCTGGCGTCTTCTGCGTCCAGGTCGCGGTCACGCCGCATTTGCACGATCACCTTCCGCGCTTTGTCGGCCAGCGCTTCAGCACTGAACCGGCGAGAGCTCAGCGACCGGTCGAAGTGGCCGATGATGTAGGCGTCATGCAGCTTGCAGAAAAACTGGCCGATAGTCAGGCCATCCCACATGCCGCCCCAGTAGGCGTGCCAGGTCTTGTCATAGCAGCTGACGGTGATCTTGCCTTTACAGGGAGCGAGGTCTTCCAGGTAGACGCTGATCGGGTCCAGGCTATGAACTCCTGTGATCAGCAGCTTAGTGACTGTCGAGGTTTCGACGTTCATGGCTTTCTCCATGCAGGCGCCGCCCTCCGTGCTGGTGGCGGCATGGTGGCTATTTGGGTTTGGATGGGGTATTACGCTTTATGGCAAAACAATCGGGAGAGGGGTTATGGATTTTTTCGACAAATGCGATATCCAAGATTCACTTCAGACAATCGAGCAAATCATCACATCTGGGATCTTTAGCCCACAAAACTCAAGAAGCCCTTTCTTCAAACCGTCCTTCGTTGCTTTGCTTATTTCGCTTCGCGATTTGATGTATAAGGCCGAAAAGTATTCGACTCGAATAAACTTTACAGATGACGTTGACCTGCGTGACAAAGTCCAGGATGTAAGCGGGCTGATAAAGTTTGTCAGGGATGCGCTGTGCCACCCAGATAGCGACAATCATTATCTTGATAACGGCATCAAGGCGACTTTCAACGTCATTTTTGGTGCTGGCTGCATGGCTCAGTTTGGAAGTTGCCGACAGGAGTCAATCTATGCTGATGACATCTGCTTCTTCTTTGGCATGCATCGTATATACCTAAATCGGCACATTGTGCGCGCGACACAGGAGGCTAAGGCCAAGCTAGAGCCGTTGATGTAGCGGGGCAAGTAGGTCTCCTGGCGTCAAAATCTCGCAGCCGCTGTCCCGTTTTAGTTCGGCCTGGCTGGCATCTTCGAACTTGCGCGCAAGCCTTGTTGATATGCGAAAAGCTGGCGCGTCAGTCCTAAGCAGTCGACGCGCTCGCTCATCTGGCGACTGGGCGGTCCAGGACAGGGCAAGGTCTTGCCATAGCTCCTGGACCTGGCTGTAGCCGTGAGCCTTCATTTCCGCCGCAAGCTGCTTGCGAATCCCGGCCGGCATATCGAAGTGCATTTTCTCTATGCCCAGGCGATCCGCCTCGGCCTTTTTGCGCCCGCGGTAGTCAGCTGAATGCTTCGCCGCGCCTGTCTTCTCTGCCTTCACGGCCTTCCCCTGATCTCTATGTTGTTCTCGGTAGCGATCATCAAGACGCGCTGCACGCGCATCGACGAAATGTGCCGGACGCCCAATGGTTGCCCGGCTTGCGTTTTGTGTTAGCCGGCTGTTTGTAAGGTGGCGGCTCGGTAACGTCGAATTACAATTTGATTTACTGCCCCACACCATATTATAGGTTTTGATTGTTGTTTTCCGGTGAAATAACACTTTCCAGATACGAGGATGTGTGCGCCAGCTAGGTCATCTAACTCATCAATATTAAAGTTTTTTATAAACTCATCAGCAATATCTTGGAATATTGCCACGCTGACTGATTGATATTCAGGGGCGGAATTTAACCAGATTTTTCCATCTGGCGTTTTTTTTACACTAGTGATTGGACCCCAGTAGAACATGGGGGCTTCACTTTCCTCTTCCTTTGAGATTTCGCTGAAGGCACGGGTAATATCTCTCACGCAACCCGAGATATAAGGCTCATCACCTTTTTTGAAAAAAGTTAATTTTGCGGAGGAGTTCCGAAAGTCAGGGCTTTGTACCAGTCGATGTAAGATTCGACGTAAAGTAAATTCTTGACTTGAAAGTCTATTTCCACCTTTTACTACGTAGGATCTTCCATCTTGTGAGGGCGGACCGTTTGGAAGTTCTGGTGGCGGAGCTACATCGATATCACCACCCTTTTCTTTATCGAGGCGCACTATTATATCGCCACTGCTTTTAAGCATATCTACAGCTTCAGAACCATCTCCCTTGTCCTGATCGACCACCACATATTCTGCCTTTAAATCGCATTCGCTGCTGTGATGGGCGCAAAAGTGGGCGGGATGGCCGTGCGTGCTTTCCTTTCGGAACCATGCCAGCGCTCCGCACATTGTACAGATAAGATCGTTTCGTTTACTGCTTAACTCCGAATCCTCCAGCTTTGAAAATGCAAAAGCTTCCCAAGTTCTGCCGTCATTTCTACACAGAGCATATTGCATGTCTTCTTCCCTGGTTCATGGCAACTAGCCATTATCCTGCCCCTTCATTTCGGTTTTGCCAAGTAGCCGAAGTGGTTTCCTGCCAGCTGATCGGCTTGCTCTTGGCGTCAACCAGCACAGCTTTCGTCTTGATCTGCATATCACGACATTTTCCAGGCTTGTGGGGTAGTTCAATGAGCTGCTCGGCATACTGCGGCGCGTCGAACATCGGCGAAACATAGCGAGCTGTACTTTCCATGATCTATTTGGGTGTGCTTGGCGACCAACTTCAGCCATCCGTGCTGGTGGCAATTTGGGGTGGGGTGGGGTATTACAGCGAGTAAAATTCATTTGCGAGGGGCATATGACCACAATCGTCACAGAAGCACAGCTGTCCGATACCGACCTCATTGGCTTCCACGAGGTTCTATTAATCAGCGATCCTGCTGACGAGGTAGGTGTTCTGGCTTTCGCATGGCCGCAACTTGCTCCATTATCGTCTTCGCTTCATCCCGGGACGCCGGTGGCGAATCAACTGAAGGTCCTAGTTGACGATCCCCACAACTATGAAACCCTTGCGAGGGTCACTGCGATCGTAATTTCTCGACGTGGTCAGTAAATCTCGATAAGGCCGATCGCCTCATCTCTTAGATCCTGCTGAAGTATCTGCATGTTCTTGAAAGGCGTTTACGCCTCTTCGGCGTCAAGTCGCGATGCTTGGCGCTGGCCGGCGGTACGAATCATCCGCGCCACGTTTTCACTAACTGTGATTTTGTGGCGCGGGCATTCGATCGCCTGATAGGAAAGGGTCGAGCCCAGGGCGTGAGCATTGATGATCAGGTTCTGGACTGCCTCACTGATCTCTTCGATATCGTTCCAGGCCATCAGCTCTTCAAGCTTCTGTCGGGTACCCAGTCGTAGCCTGTGCCGCAGTTCCTTCTCGTCGTACTCGATCCGCTTCGCGGCGGTTTTCGCAGATCGCTCTTTTCCAGTTTTGGCCATGGTCTACCTCTTCAATTTCACTGGCCGGCAAGTCCAGCCAAACCTGTCGTCGCCGCGTGCGGACCTGGTTGTTGATCCGCTTCAAGCTCGCTTCTCCCAGCGCTTGGGGAAGTTGAACTCATAGGTGAGCTCCAGGCGGTGCAGGAGTGAGTCGGATATCCCGGCCTTCCTGCAGGCAGCGATGCGTGAAAGGCCTGCATCCCTCAATGCACTCAGGCGCTCAATGAGCTTCAGATCCCGCTCCCGGTCCACGATCTTGCTCTTGAACATAAAGCCGCCCTCATGGGCTGCCCGACGCATTGCTGATTCTGATTTGCCGGTGGCGGCCATGGCCTGGTCGATGGTCATGGTCTTGGCCAGCTCGCGGATCGTGTCGACGTAGGCCAGGCGCCGGGTGAAGTGGCTTTCGCTGGTGCGTTTGAATTTGCCTCGCGGGCCGCGCTTGCTAAGTGGACTGTCAATGTCCTTGCGTGGTCGGCGGGGTTCGAACTTGGACTCCAGCACCTCGATCTTATTCCCAGACATGAAGAAGGCAGCCTTAGCTGCCTCCAGTTCTTCCTGGCGCTCGGCGCCGACCAGGATGTAGTTGTTGGTCATGCTGCCACCTTGACCAGCCTCACGCCGGCCATGCTGAATTTTTGACCCTGGCCCGCCACCATCGCATCGAGCGCTTCCCAGTTGACGGTCAGCACAGCGATAGGCGCTTGCCCATAGGCCACGGCTTTGACCAGGTCCAGCAGGTCGAATACTTCGGCCTGGAGATGCGTCGCTTGTTGATCTGGCGCAGCCGCTGGCTCTGGTACTGGCTGAGTGATCTGTGCGGACTTGGCCGGAGCCGACGTCACAACTGGCGCAGGCTCAGCGACAGGCTCGACTACTTGCTTTGCCTTGGCTTCGTCCTCGATCTTTTGCAGTTCTTCCTTGCGGATACGCTCGCGTTGGGCTTCGGCTTTCTCTTCCTCGGCCTTCTGGTGTTCAGAAATTCGAACCTTGATCAGCGCGACCAAGTCGTCGTTCGCCTTCGTCACCAACTGCTGCACGTCGTTGAACAGGAAGGTGTGATCGACCGCCAGCTCGGCCAGGCTGCTCAGATTCAGACGAATACCGTCGGCAGCCTGACTTGCAGCAATCTTCGCCCGGGCTAGCTCGGTATCCACGGCGTCCTGCAGGCTGGCGATAGTGCGCTTGTTTTTCATGGCGCCGGCGAAGTCGGCTGATACTGCTGGTAGGGTCACCCGACCCAGCGTCTTGTTGATCGCCGTTACGTGATCTGTCAGTGCCTGCTCGGCCTTTTGCTTGATGTTGGACTTCACCAGCAGCTCTTGAGCCTTCACCAGCTTGTCGACCTTCAGGCGCGTTTCGCGAGCGTGTGCGCTGATCCGATCAAGGGACGAAAACAGCTCGTCGATGCTTTGGGACTGCGACAGGGCCTGCTTCTTGGCAACAGCAACAGCTTCTTCGACATCGCCACACCACTTGACTGCTTTCTTGGCGTCGGCGAAGTCCTGGTCGGTGGAGAGTGTGGTTTTCACCGAGTCGATGACCGCCAGGGCCGACTCTTCAAACACCTTCAGGTTACTGGCGGTAACCATACCGGTCAGTTCGATGCGCAGTGCTGGCAGCTCGTCGGGCGCCTTGCCGACAACGATTGAAGGCGCTTCAGCCATTTCGAAGTTGGCCAGGTCTGCCTCGAACTGTTTCCAGCCTTCGATCAGCCGTGCCGCACGGCCGGGGACGGGCCGATACTCGAGATGTACGAACTTCTCGGCGGTGCCGTCGGAGCAAACGAAAATCACGCGTTCGGCGCCGCTCACCAGTAGCTGCTGCTCAAGCTGCCAGAAGTAGTGTGGCTCCAGTTCCCCGGCCCGGACTTGGGCAGCCAGTGACTCGTTCCACAACTTGTGTTCGAACAGGGTTTCGCCAAGCATTGTGGCGCCATCCATGGAGGCCAGCAGGTTGCCGTCGGTGCCGATCACTGGATACAGCTCTTCGCCGATCATGTCTTCAACCAGCGGACGGGCCATTGCTTCGGTCGCATGGCCTTTGTCGAAGATGTGCTGCTGGGCCTGAGTGACTTCCGGCGCGATGCCAGTCTTCTTCAGGGTCAGTAGTTCGGTACGGGTTTGATACTTCGAGGCGCCCATCATTGCCGGGGCTTCGGAAGCGGTGCGGTACTGTGCGCGAAGGGCAAGCCACTCGGCGGAGCCTTGAGCTACGTTGTGAATTTTCATGCTGCATCTCCGTCGAGGGCTTTGAGATTGGTGATGGTTTCGATCTGGTCATCGCGCAGTGAGTACTTGCTGATGACGTTGGAAATGATGTGTTCCGGACTAGTGCGGCCGGCGTCGATCAGTGGCTGCCACTTTTCGATGTTTTCTGCCAGTAGTTCGTCGGGATAGGCAGGCTTGGCGTCCGGTTCTGGTGATGCCTGCCGCGCCGGTGACACGTCTTTCGCGGCTTCCTCGAATGTCTTGCCTTCCATCTCGTCTGCCGTTGGGGCTGATCCGACTTCGGGGAATGCCTTGCGCAGGGCTTGTGCCTCGGCGCACTTTGCGAGCTGAGCAAATGCTCGACGCTTCCACATGGCATTGGGCGCCGAGGTGTCCTTGCTCGATGTCGCGTAGTTTTCAAGCCAGCGCTCGTTGGCCGTGTATTCGGCAACCAAACCGTTGCTCATCTGCCGCTTGACCGTCACGCGACACCATTCGGGGTACGTGACCTCTACGCCGCCCAGCTTCGCCGTTATTGGAGGGCCATATTCAGGCTCACTGATTCCGGCGTATTGACCGGTGCGCGCCGCCTGGATGCGGTACAGGCCAATACCTGGCATCACCGTGTCCTGCATCTTTTTCGTCTTCGAGTTCCAGATCGGAACGATGTGCACCGGCTTCAACATCGGGTCCAGGTGCGCGGCCTGGCAGTAGGCCAACACCATCACGACGGAGTTCTTTTCTGCACCAGGGTAGAGGCTGCTACTCAGCACTTCGACGAGTGCGGCTTCCGACATCGCAGGCGTGTTGTCGTCCTGCTTCATTACTGCGGACACGGGAAATCCTTGCCGCGATGCTCGCGGCGATTGAAGGCATTGGTTATTGAGCGAGGTGCTCGGCGAGGGCGCTGATCAGCATTGCGACGGCGCAGAGGGCGAGGGCAGGGAAGGAACTGCGCCAGTAAAAGAGCGTGTTCACGACTCGACCAGCGATAGAAGCCGCTCGCCCAAGATGATCTTGGCGTTAGCCTGTTCCTTTCTAATCCCTGTGAGCTCCGCTACCTCGGACAGAGAAAGGCCTTCTCTCCTCAGTTTTGCGCAGCGGATCGCCAACTGCTGGCCGCGCTTGTGCGCGCCGGCACCACTCATCGCCGCTGCTCCAACTGGGCCACTCGAAAGCGCAGTACCTGCAGCACCCGGCCGCGGTAACCCGGCTCTGCGTACTGCTCAACTGGCGGCCCGAAGAAACCTCGGCGCTCGGCCAGGCTATAGGCATCGCGCAGGTTATGGGCGGTGATGTCTTCCAACTGCTCGTCGATGAGCGACTTGACTGGCGATGTGGTCATTCTGCCTCCTTGCGCTTTTGACAAACGTCCATCAAGCGCTTGCAGTAGTGGTTGAATTCATCAGTGGTGATTGCCCCGTCAGTGAAGAGGCGAGTGATCAGGCCTTGCACCAGGACATCGATGCCGGGCTCACTGTCGGGATCGGCAACACCCTCGATGGCCTGGTCGATGAGGATGTGCGGGCTCAAAATCCGCACTCCTGCTGTAGGCGTTCTTGCTCCTGCTCAAATGCCAGGGCTGCCTCGGCGTGTGGCCTGAGAAGTTCGAGCGCGATGTCCTTCAACGCAGATTTCTTGCCGAGCAGGTATGCGGCCAGATCCGTTAACAAGCCCGCGCTGCGATCGCCCATGGCGTTGATCACCAGTTGGCCGAAGGCGTCCTTCTGGTCCTCGCCGTCGATCTGGCGTTGGTTCAGGTGGTCCTGCACAGCCTTCGCAAAGTCGGCCTGGGTAACTTCCCCGTGCTCTGAATGCCGGTAGCCCCAGAACATCCCATAGCCCATCAGCAGGCGTTCAGCGTTTGCATCCAGCCATTCCGATTCGGCCAGATCGTCTTCGCTGATAGGTGGAGGCAAACGGTTGTCGTATTCGAACTGTGCCTTGCGTAGTGCTGACATGATTGCCTCCAGGAAGACGGAGCGAGCACGGTCATACGCTCCGCTGGATGCCTTAGGGCGCGGAGTCAGAGGGTGCTTGGAGTAAGGGAGTAGGTACGACGGTGCCGGCGCGGGGAGGGGCCCCAGTGCCGGCAGACAGAGTGGCTTTGGTGATTGTGGCGAGCGTTACTCTACGCTGCAAACCCAACGGTGGTTGTACCGGTATGGGGCGCGAATGAACGTCACGTCCGACAGGAGAACCATGCCTTTGCTCTTCAGGGTCTCGGTCAGTTCAACCAGTGTCTCTGCTTCGATAGTCATTGCTGTTACCTCGTCAGATTTACTGTGCTCATAGTTGTGGACTGAACCCCTTCATGGGGAATTCAATTTTTCTATCCGGGTGATTGAGGGCTTCGCAATTGATTTGCTAGGCGCCCTGATTGGCAGCGGCAATCGCTTGGTGCAGCTTCAGAACAAGATCCGAAGGCAGGCTCAGGACAGGCCCTGAGCTTTCAAGGCTGCCTTCAGGCAAGGTTTTGATCAGCTCTTGTGCTGCGGTACGGATGGCTTCAAGCCGCAGACGTGGAGTCGTTGGTCCGCGCATCGATCCAGCCGTTACCTTTGACTTGCCGGTAGCCTTGGCCTTTTTCAGTTCACCGCCGAGCACCTTGCCTGCTTCCTCGCCGTGCTGGCGCACTACTTGGACTGCTGTAGTCGCGGATACCTGACCCGAAGCAACTAGCTGCTGGACGTCGGTGTTGGCGTTGCCGAGCGTCATCACCTGCTCAACGTGCTGGCGGGTCTTACCAACCTTCTTGGCGATCTGATCGGGTGTCCAACCAAATGCGGTGAGTCGCTTGTAGCCGTCTGCCAGCTCAAGAGGGGAGAGCTTCTTTCCTTCCTGGCTGGTGATGACCCTGGCCACTCGTTCGGCGTCGTTGCCCTCGAAGGGAACAATCGAGATCCACGCCTCCAGGCGCTTTGGGTCATCCTTGTTTGGAATCCTCGGAAGTCGGCCTGCTTGATCGAGCTTCAGGTAAGCGCGGCGACGACGGTGGCCATCGACGACCCACATTCCACCTTCAGCCCGAGGCCGGACTTCAAGCGCCGGAATCTGGCCGCCAGCGAAGATGAACTCCGCCAGGGCGTTGATGCTTTCCTCCAGTTCCTCACCTTCAGCGCGAAGGTTGAAACCAGGCTCTTCGTGGAGATCTTCCAGGCGGGCCTTCATCGCATCAGCGCGCTTCAGATCCCCATCTTTGATCATTTGCTTGAAAGACTTGGCCATGCAATTTATTTCCAAGTGGTTGTCATCCCAAGCAGCCCTCGTGAGAAGGCTGCTCAGTGATGCTTTCCGTGTTGCTCGCGCCTCCTACCGGGTCATTCGCCAGTTCGGTCAACACCTCGTCCGCCGTCGCAGTTCTGCGCGTTGGTAGCCTTTCGGGGCTATCGGATCGCCGGTCGCCAGTAGTGGCAGCGCGATTTTGTTCACCTGACTTTCTCTCGCCCCACAGGTGTGGCCAGGGCTGACCTCCCGGCGAATCGCCGGGTAATCGTTAATGGCGCAGGTTGTTAAAGAGCGGCGCGGCTTTCGCTGCTGGGCCGGGGTTGCGTTGGCTTGCGAATAAAAGTAGCAGCGCTGCTATTTTATGTAAATAGCGCTGCTAATAATATTTTCTTTGGTCGAAAAAAAACCCGCACTCGGCGGGCTTTGCTTAGGATGCTGGATCAGTCAATGATCGGTGGATACTTCCCACTGACTGAGTCTCTGTAGATGATCTCGCTGTAAATTCGGGGACCATCACGCAATAGAGTCAGGGCACGCTTGGCTTCTTCCTTGGTCGCGAATGGGCCAGCTCCAATGGCAAAGCCCATCATCGGAACTGAAGGAAGTCCGGCGCCTTGGATGGCAGCATCGGTGCGCTCCTGATCTTCTGCATCTTTGCAGTTGGTCGAGGCAACCCAGCCATTTTTAAGGCGCGGAGCCTTTGCGGCTTCGACATCAGCCCCGCAGTGCCTGCACTTAATAGCGGCATTCTTGATGGTTTCCGCACAGGCGGGGCAGGGCCGTGTATCAGTTGCAGTGGTTGTCGACGGGGCTGAGCCTTTACCGCCGAGCATCAAGATAATCAGTCCTGCCAGGGCGATCATCCCTCCGACAATAGTATGTAGCTGGCGATCAGCCATAAGCCCAAGATTGTTCACTCTGCCGCCAGACCCAGTAGCGACAGACACGTCCATGCTCAGTGCGAACACAGCCCAGCAAATGCCCACCACCAGAGTAAGCGTCCCAATTCCTTTCATTGGATCCCTCCCATAATTGACCCCGAACCTTACCATTCGCGGTGCGTGGCCACCATTCGCGGGGCGGAGAGGGCCGGACAGCAAAAAGCCCGCTTGATGGCGGGCTCTCTGTATCACCTGGGGCGCCGATCCTTCAGCGCAGCCAGTGTGCAATCACGCGGATTGCCAGCTCAATGGTGGCGCGACGAAGGGCAGATACAAGAAGCCCGGCGCTGGTGCCGGGCTTGCAGATCTCAATCTTTTGGTGGGTCTTTGCGCTCCACCCCAATCACCACAGCCTGCTTGATGTCGTTATCTAACACTTTGGCATTGATGCTGAGGTAAACGGTGGTTCTCTCCCATTCCGCATACTGAAGCACATCCTTTTTTTCGGAGTCCAAAGTTGAGTCTTCTACGACAGCCTCAAACTCTATCCCTGATCGATGGCGCCGGACTTTGACCTTGAACTCATCCGGATTAGATGAGTCGACGCGAGTGATTCGATAATATCCATCAAGGCGTTTCTCGGCTGCTTTTCGCCGTGCACTGGTGACCAGTTCTTGAGCGATTTCTTGAGATACTGTGACATCGCTTACAGTTGCCTGGTCAGCAGATGCAAAGCCTTTGAGCATTTCTGTGCGAGCATCATAGGTCTGACGACTTATCGCTTCCAGGGCTGGTTGCTTAACAAGCAACTGGGTCAAAAGCCGAGTTCGCTCCGTTTCCTCTTTAGAGTTTTCTTTTATTGTAGAGAGCATTTCCCGCTGCTCTTCACTTTTCACCTCTGCCATCCGAACGTCTTTGCGATAGTTCAGATAGCTGGAAAATGATGTTTTTCCTGCCCACAGAACACCCAGCCCCAAGACAGTTACAGCGATTAGTTCTGGAGACATGGTTTCAGCTGCCTTTTCGGCAAATTTGAGCAGTACGGCCTGAAAATCGACCTCAAAAATAGATGATCCTTCCTCGACCCTGACCTCAATCTCGAGCTCATCGCGCTCCTCCTTGGAAAGCTTGCGGGTGTCCTCGGTATCATACTGAGCTATGGCATAGGATTTGTAGACGAGATTTTGCAATTCGATGAATGACTTCATCACGGTTGGCGTGATGCTTGACTCGAACTTCTCCCCTATCAGACGAACCTTTAGCTTTGGCCATCCTTCCAGCTCAATCCCGCCGGGAAATTTAGCGCCTTTTAGAAAAAGCTCGATAGCCTCGAAGGCATCTGCTTCACTTTTTATCGAGATACCTTCAGCCATTTTGTATCCTTACACAGCTCTTATGGTTGGTTTCGCGAGGCGTTCGAGCCTCGCTCTCATCGAAATGGGATTAATCAGTCCGCACCTGTGCGGCTATGTAGCGCTTGATCACTCAGCGCCCCTCTCGCGTAATCCTTCCCGCCTTCACCTCGCCTGTATACCCCGTTAGCTTGTCCTCGGCTTCCTGGAAGGAGAGGGCGATCTTCATCAGCTTCTGCGCATCATCCTCAAGCCCTGCCTCAGAAAGGCGGGTAGCCACCTGCATGATGTCGACACCCGACCATTTGAGCAGGGCTGCAGCCTCTTCAGGTGGCGGCGCGGTTCCTGGTTCGGTTTGGTGAGCCCCATAAAACCTCCGCAGCATTCCGCCACGCCAGGCCACGCGCCCGCTCAAGTTTCCCTACACAGCTCCAGGCACCAGCCAGGTTGCCCATAGAAATGGCTCAACGTCATCAGCTCAAGCACGACAACCATCACACAGAATGCTACAAACCCACGCGTGAAGACGCGGCGAGGTTTTTCATAAGGCTGGTAATTGCTCAGCCCGCTGAAAAGGTTGCCTATGAACTCTAGGAGCTCCATCAGATTTTCACCTGGGTTACGCAATGAGTTGAGTCATCGATCGTACCGCTTGCCGCCTGTAGATAGCAGATAAAGCCAATCTGAGTAGGGCAGGCGGGCGATGATCTTGGTTTTCTCAACGACTGCGGCCATTGTCATCCCGCGACACAGCAAGCTCACCCCACCTTGGATGCGCTCGCACATAGAGTCTGGGCTGTCTACAAAATTGGTCTTGTTCAGGCGGAGCATTACCACCGTGCGACCCTCGGGCACTGCACCTATTGGCGGTACGATGAAAACCGTTATCTGGGTATAAATGGCTATTGCAGCCAGAGCGATGATTCCAGCAACTACAAGCTTTTTCATGGAGTCCATTCCATTTATCTTGGTTTCGATTAGCTGTCAGCGAGCAAACATTCCCCACCAGAACACATGGCCCAAGATCGAAATTTGCTGCTCCTGGACCTCTGCGAATGTGTAGTCCTCGTCCGGGTGCTCGTCACGGTTGAAGCTGCGCAGGCGCAAGCCGGTGGGCAGGCGGTACACCTGCTTCACACGCAGCTGGCCATTGTGGTTGATTGCGTAGAGGTCGCCATCGACGATATCGCCAAGCGAGTTCTTTCCGGTGTTCACGCCGACCGTGGCGCCATCGCGCAGCACTGGGAACATGCTGTTGCCGCGGGCGATAACGCACTTGGCGTTGCTGAACTGCACGTTGTTGCGACGCAGGTCGCTCTTGAAGAAGCGCAGTTTGGCGGTGTCGCTTTCCTCGATCACGAATCGACCGGAGCCGGCCGCCAGCTCTACTTCGCGCAGGAAAGGGACGTAGACCTCATCATCATCGAGCGGTGTCGCGTCATCCCAGGTCTCAATAGTGCCCAGTTTTACATCGGGCTGGATGCGCTCTTGCTGAACATTCGCAACGGTAGAGATCAGTCGGGAGCTGACCTCGCTGGCGTTGAAGTTCAGCGCCTTTGCGAGCTTTAGTAGTGCCTCCACATTCAGAGGCACCTTCCCGGTAGCGTACTGGCTGAATGCACTCTGCCCAGACCATCCACATGCCTCAGCAACATCCGCCTGCGTCAGGCTGCGCCCGGCAGCTTTCGCAGCGGATTTCCGTTGCTCGTAAATGGCCTTCAGCTTGGCGCTTTCGGCGACTTCTTCAGGGGTAAGGGGGCGACGTAATTTCATGGAAACAAGAATATTAGCAGAACTGATATTTTCGCAAACAGCGCTGCTAGTATTGTCTTGCTGATAAAAAGAAGCACTGCTACTATTCATGGCAGATATCAAGCCGTGGAAAGCCCATGAAAAAGATCCCTTTGAGCAAATACCTAGAAGAGCACGGCACCCAAGCCGCGCTTGCTGCTGCTCTCGGCGTGAACCAGAGCGCGATCTCGCAAATGGTGCGAGCTGGAAGAAGTATCGAAATCACCCTTTATGAAGATGGGCATGTTGAGGCGAACGAGATTCGCCCGATCCCTGCGCGCCCCAAGCGCACAGCCGCCTGAAGCAGGGATCCCTGACTGCCTAAACAAATGATCGCCCAAGCCCTGGCAGGGCGCTACGGAAACAAAGTTGAGGTTTTACGAATGGAAGATTTTCTGCGGTCCTGCCAGAGCGCTGTATTGGACAACGAGGCGAAGACCTTGGCCGCCAAAATGGGGGTTCCACATGTGAGCCTGCTGCAGCGCGCCAATCCAGACAACGATGCACACCACCTGACCGTTGAGCATTTGTTCGGGATCTTGCTGCACACCGGGGACATGCGGCCGCTGGCCTCACTGGCCAGTGAGTTTGGCTTTGACCTGGTGGCTCGTGCCGTGCCAGAGCCGCAGGCCCTGACCAAATCACTGATCAGCGTTGGCAAGGAAGTGGCTGAACTGACCATCGCGGTACATGAAGCCCTGGACGACAACCACGTCAGTGCTTTCGAGAAGTCTCAGATCCGCCAAGAGATCCAGCACGTCCGCCAAAGCCTCGACGTGATGGATGCGTCGGTGAAGGCGGCGTAGTGATGAAAATCACCCAAAGCCAGGTCGTGCAGGTTTCCATTGCAGGCCGGCGTAGTCCTGCGAGCACGGAAATCATCCCCTCAATTACCGGATTGACCCTACCTGAGTTCTGGTTGGAGCTGTGGGGAGAGGATGGTGGTCAACGCTCGAAAATGGGCTATGCCAAGTTCGAGTTGGCTACTACCAATGTCACTGAAGGACTTGCTGAAGGTACGTACCAATTAGCGCAACTGTTGCCGGCAGACGCCCAACCCCCTCATCCAATAATTTCAATGTCAGGTGTTTTATGGCCTCGGCAGAGAGTCCTTTCAGACTTTGAACAAGGCGGCTCTTCTCTTCTGGCGGCGCATCGCTCTCAAGGATTTTCCTTTCTAGAAGCTCGCGAAGGGTGTCCTCATGAATCTTGATCGTGACCACTCCAAGGACTGCGCTAAGCCCTCCGTCATCGGCGAGAAAGTCCATTCCGGACTTCGTGCACTGAATACCGTTGTTGGTATGGAGGGCAAATCCATCACCAGTGAGTTCAATGCATTTTTTGATGAGGCCGTGCTCCGCCAGGTAGCAGAGATTTGCATCGACCCTCTCCTTTGTCTCCGCCGCGCCAAGATCGAAGTACAGGCCATGCGGGGCAGGGAACGGGTACGCCTCAGCTGCCGCCTCAAGAATCCGCTTCTGAAGCGCTCTATCCAATTTCATATGTCCGGCCTCCCAGGCCTTCTTGTGTGGATGCAGAAAGCTATTACGGATGCGCCGGACACCCAATTCACCCGCAACACCAAATCGCAGGCGAAAAAAAACCACCTGGCCGGGTGGTTCTTCGTACTGCAAATCAAAACGATCTGGAGCTGATTATGCAGAGCCAATCCCACTCAAGCAATACCCCCACCAATATCGCGCCACGTTTTTCGCAATCTGAAAACGTGGCGCGGACTATGTCGTCCCGCGAAATTGCCGATCTGACCGGAAAACGTCATCCGGACGTGAAGCGCGATATCCAGGTCATGGCGAAAGATCTGCGGGAAGATGTGAGCAGTTTTGCGCGCATCTATCTGGACGGCATGAATCGTCAGCAGACCGAATATCTGCTGGACCGTGCGCACACCGACTGCCTGCTTACCGGCTACAGCGCCGCGATGCGCATGGCAGTCATCAAGCGCTGGCGTGAGCTGGAGTTCCAGGTCGCCCAGCCCCGCGAGCTCTCCCGCATGGACCTGATCCAGCTGGCCTTCGAAGCCGAGCAGGCGCGCTTGCAGCTGAGTGTCCAGGTCGAAGCCCAGGCTACCAAGATCCACTCCCTGGAGAACCTGTTCAAGGAAGGTATGACCCACACCCAGTTCTGCAAGGGCCTCAATGGGGTCAACGTGATGCAGGTGGGCAAGTACCTGGAGAGTCGGAGCTGGCTCTACAACGAGAGCAAGTCCGGCCTGCGCCTTCGCGTGGCTTCCTACGCCCGCGACAAGTACATGACCGAGCACCAGCACGAAGTCACTCCCCACGGCAAAGAAGCCTTCATTTCTTTCACGCCAGTCTTGCTCAAGAAGGGCGCAGTGCGCCTGTACGACCTGTACCTGGCCGGTGAGCTGCCCATGAAGAAAACCTGGGATGGGCAATTCACTCACGACAAGGCCTTGCGAGGTGCCGCGTGAGCATGGGCCTTATGGTCGCCGCGATGAAGATTCGCGTCGGCAATCCATTGCGCAAGCTGGTGCTGATAAAGCTGGCTGACAACGCCAGCGACATGGGGGAGTGCTGGCCGTCCTATCAGCATATCGCCGACCAGTGCGAGATCAGCAAGCGCTCTGTCATGAACCACATCACCGCCTTGTGCGAGGCTGGCTTGCTTCGCAAGGAAGTTCGGAAGGGCGGCCCTAAGGGCAACTCGTCAAACGTCTACTTCCTGACCCTAGATGGTGGTGCACCTCCTGCACCAGGGGTAGTGCAGCAGATTCACCAGGGTAATGCAGCAGGTTCACCCCCTAGTGAATCTCCTGCACCAGGGGGTAGTGCAGAAGCTGCACCCAGAACCAGTCACTCTTCTGAATCAGTCAATGAACCGGTCATTGAACCAGTTGCGCCCCAGGCTGCCGCCAAGGCCGCGATGGGTCAGGTTGTCCCGTTCGCCCCTCAACAACCGCGCTGTGCAATCCCTGCGGATATGCCGGGCCCTAAAGACCAGTCCTGCAAAACCTTCAAGGCCTGGGCCAACTACGCCATGGCTTACCGCAAGCGCCACGGCGCATGGCCGGTATGGAACGCCAAGGTCGCCGGGCAACTGGGCCAGGTTATCGACCGCCTTGGTATCGAGGTAGCACACCATGTCGCTGCGTACTTCCTGACTATCAACGATGCTCGGGTCGTTTCGAACATGCACAGCATCGGCGACCTGCTGGCCAAGGCCGAGGCTTACCACACCCAGTGGGCCACCAATCGCCAAATGAACGGGACCACGGCACGGCAGATCGAGCAGACTCAAACCAACTTCAGCGCTGCCGAGCAGGCCCTCGAAGCGCTTCGAGCCAGGAGGGCCGCAACTCATGCTGAATGACGCCCAGCAAGACCAATTGCTCTTGTCCCTGTTTGCCACTGCTGAGGTGATGGGGCAGCAGCTCACCCAGGCTGCAGCACTGCTAATGGTCGAGGACCTGCGCGAATACACCGAGCCTGTGCTTACCGCAGCGCTTCGCAGCTGCCGTATCGAGGGCGGCCGCCTCACGGTTGCATCGATCCTGAAGCATGCCCAGTCGGCTGATGGGCGCCCGGGAAAGGACGAGGCTTGGGCCATCGCCATGACCACCAACGACGAATTTGAAACGGTGGTGCTGACCGACGAAATCCAGCTGGCCCTGGCCGCGGCGAAACCCATCTTGGATGGCGGCGACAAAATCGGCGCACGTATGGGGTTCATCGACGCCTACCAGCGGTTCGTGAATCAGGCCCGCGAGGATGCGAAGCCAGTCAACTGGCATGTATCTGTAGGCTTCGACGCCAGCCGTCGCATCCAGGCTGTGACCAAAGCGATGGAGCTGAAACGCATCCCGCGCGAACACGCGCAGAAGTACCTGGCGGACCTGAGTGTCGAGCCGATCACCGAGGATGGTCGGGCTATCGCGGGTTTGCTCACTGGCACAGTCACCCGGCCGGAGCCGGCGCTTCGCCAGAAACTGGAGCTCGTGAAAAGCTCGATGCTGGACATGCGCAAAGCCAGCGCAGAGCAGAAGGACGAGATACGGATTGCAGCGGCAAATGAGTTGGCTGATCGCCGGGCCCTGCTGATCAAGCAGGCGCAGGAACTGGAAGCGAAGAGGGCGGCACAATGACCAAGCCAGCCAAGCCCCGCCCAATGCCCGTGTACCTGGTTCTGCGCCGCCTGGTAGATCCTGCCACTGGCAAGGAAGTTGCCGCGTTCGTGCCGTCCTCCGACGCCGACCGGTCAATCCTTCGCGAGCGGGATTTTCGAATCAATACGAAGGTCCGCGCCGAGCTGAAGCAGCCGCGCAACCCACGATTCAACGGCTTGGTCCATGGCCTGGGCCGGGTGCTGAGCCAGAACATCGACCGCTTCTCTGGCAAGCAGTCCCACGACGCGATCAAGGCTCTGCAACTGGAGTCGGGCGTGTACTGCGACGAGGAGCTGTTCGACATCCCCGGCCTGGGTCAGCTCACCCGCAAGACGCCGCGCAGCCTTTCCTACGACTCAATGGGAGAGGAGGTGTTCCAAGACTTCTGGCGCCAGTGCTGCGCGTACCTGGTGCTGCACGACTGGCCGACGCTCACGGAAGAGCGCTTGACCGAAATGGCTGAGTTCGAAGCATTCAAGGAGGCCGCGTGAAGCGCACCCCACTAAAGCGCAAAACCCCGCTCACGTCCGCCGGCCAGCGTCGCAAGCGCTGTCCAGAGTGCCGGATGATGTTCGTACCTGCGCGGAATGGCCAAGTCGTATGCGGAGAGATCAAGTGCGCCATTGCTTATGGGCAGTCGGAGAGGGGGCGCGCAATCGCCGGGAAGGCCTTGGCCGAAGTAGGTCGCCGCGAGATCAAGGTCCGCAAGGAGAAGCTGAAGACCAGGGCGGATCACCTGCGAGAAGCCCAGGCCGTGTTCAACGAATGGGTGCGTCTGCGCGACGCTGACCTGCCTTGCGTCAGCTGCGGGCGGCACCACGACGGCCAGTACCACGCCGGCCACTACCGCACTGTAGGCGCGAACCCAGAAATTCGCTTCGAACCCTTGAACGTCTGGAAGCAGTGCGCCCCGTGCAACACGCATCTGTCCGGCAACTTGGTGAACTACCGGCTTTCGCTCCTGCAGCGAATCGGCGCCGAGAAACTGGAGTGGCTGGAAGGGCCGCATCCTGCATGCAAGCACACCACCGAAGAGATCAAGGCTATCAAGGCCGAATACCGCGAAAAGATCAAAGAACTGAAGAGGGCTGCAGCATGATCTACCCAGGCGTTCTAAGCGCAGTTGTTTCGGCCCTCGCCGCCGAAGCCATCGACAACACCAGCAAGCAGGCATGGCAGAAGCTGTACAACTCGGCCGATGAGGAAGAGGGCGGCGACTTGGCTACCTTGGTCCGCTCCCGCGGTGCCGAAACCATCGACCGCACCCAGGTGGATTGCTGGGTATCAGCCAGGCTGCACCATGGCCTGGAGCCGAAACACTGGAATGCGCTTGTGGCAAAATACAGCACCCACAAAGGGCGGAAGGTGCAAGCCATCTCGGCGCTGCAGGCTCTGATCAGCACCCCGGCACCGAAGCTGTTCCTATTCAAGGCGACCACCGCATGGGCCATCCCCCAACTCAAGGGGGCGCGGCAGAAGGTGGCGTCGTCCGTGTCGGTCGAGATCCCGCTTGATGCCCCGGCGTGGCGTCGCGAGTCGATGGTGAAGGCGGCAGTGGCGGCCGGCCAAGCCAAGGCGAAGAAGGACGAAACCCGATCCGCCGACATGATCGTGTTGAAAGACAGCTTCTACGACATGAACACCTGGGATAACGACGGTACCCCGGAGTCCACCCGGCGCCGTTGGAGGCTTTCGATTCACAAGGATGCAGACGACCTGGTCAATGAGGCCCTGGCCTTCGCCGGTGAAATCCTTGAGGCAGAAGGGCTGCTCATTGAGCAGGCTGCGTGATTGCCTATTGACACCAGTGAGCGGATGAGCGAAATTAATCCCATCCTGTCATTCCTGCGCGTGTTGAGGAGTGACCGCAAAAGCCCGGCCATTGAGTCGGGCTTTTTGTTTGTGCTGTTTTATCAACATGTATCCGGCATTAATTGCGACTCATCGTTCTGAGTGGTATTCGTTGACTCTGAACAAAGGAGATGCAATGGCTATTTACACTTGGAAGAAGAATACGATTGATGGTTTTGAGATCTGGAACGTGTATGTGGATGGGGAGCTGTACCCCATTCCTTTCTCAAGCGAGGCGCTAGCGAAGGACGAGATTGAGCTTCTGAAGCAGAAAGAACTCAAGCCCGAACGTAATCGCAATGTCAGAAAGCCGGGCGACGACTAATTAAGTGTTCCCAGCCACAACTTTTATCAGAGCCCAGCCATAGTGCTGGGCTTTTTCATTTGCGCTCCCCGAAAGGGAGGAATCGAGTATGTCCAACATGCCAGAAAAGAACCCCGATCTTTGGGCGGCAGCGCTGGCATGGTTTGCTGTGCATCAGCCACAGATCTATGCAGGTGGCACGGCTGCCATTGTTGCCGTTTTCCGAGTGATCTATGGCGGTGGTAGTGGTCGCAAGATGGTGTTGGAAGCTGTCATCTGCGGTCTGATCGGCTCTAGCCTTATCCCCCTGCTTGAGTACTTCACGCTCCCGGCCAACCTGGCCACCTTCGCTGGCTGCATGGTCGGATTTGTAGGGGTGGAGAAGCTCAGGGACTACTCCGATCGCTTCATGAGCCGCAAGGCTGAAGGCTGACGCGCCACGTTTTCGAATGCGCCAAATCGTGGCGCGACAACCTTAGGAGTCACCATGGACAACCAGCACAAGAAGATCACCGGCTACCGCGACCTCACCCAGTGCGAGATCGACGGGATGAACTCCATCAAGGCCCTGGAGGCCGACGCCGGCGAGCTGTTCAAGCAGATCGGCCAGATCGAAGGCGTTGATCCGCGGCTGCTGGCCCTGGCCAAGACCAACCTGCAGCAAGGCTTCATGTGGTTCGTGCGCTCGATCGCCAGGCCTGCTGATCCTTTCAGCTGATGGGCGACGGAACCCGCCTACGCCATGCGCTTCCGTTGAGCCAGGACGTCAACAAAGCGCTGACCGATCTGGATAGCGCGATCGCCAAGGCCATCGACGCCGCCAAGGCTGCCGGACTGCCTCAGGGTCTGATCGTCGCAGAACTGCAGGGTCACGCCTTGTTACAAACTCAAGTCATGGTTGATTGACCTGTGCAATTGAAATGACATTTCCCCCGGCCGATGATGGCAATTCAACCATTCAAGGAGCTACGAGATGTCGGATATCGTGAAGGGTGCAGTGGTTCAGCTTAAAAGCGGTGGACCACAGATGACCGTAGAGGATGTTGGTAATTATGCCGGTCAGTGGGGCACAGGTCCTGAAAACGGTGCGAAATGCGTGTGGTTTGAGAAAAGCGAAGTTAAAGAAAAGGTATTTGATGTTGAGGTTTTGACCTTGGCTTGATGCCAGCAAAGAAATAGAGGGCCTCGCATAAAGCGAGGCTTTTTCGTATCTGGAGAGATCATGACAACCAAGCAACCCGACTGGGAGGCGATCGAACGAGCCTACCGGGCCGGTGCGCTTTCCATCAGAACTATCGCTGAGCGCCAAGGCGTGAGCGACACCGCAATCAGAAAGAAGGCCAAGACCCTTGGATGGGCGAGGGACCTTTCTGACCAAGTGCGAAAAGAGGTTCGCAGCAAGCTGGTTCGCGGTGAAGTTCGCAACGACCAAGGCGCGAACCGCGAACTTGACGCAGAAATCATCGAGGAGGCTGCGGAGGAAGGTGCGCAGGTGGTTCGCAGCCACCGCCGTGATATTCGCAGGGCCACGAACATTGCGAACCTTCTGATGGATGACCTGCTCACCACGATCAAGCGCCGCGAGGAGATCGAGGGCGCCATCGCTGAAGAGACTGCCGATGATGAGAGTGGCTTTCGCCGTAGCTCGATGCTCGCAGCGGTAGCCCTGCCCAGCAACGCCAAAACCCTTTTCCAGCTGTCCTCGGCTATGAAGAACCTCCAGGTGCTCGAGCGTCAGGCATTCGGCCTGGATGAGAAGGAGAAGAAGGACGAAGCGGACGAACTGTCCAAGCTGATGGATGAATTATCGAAGGAAGCCTGACCCATGAAGCCCGAGTATATGAAACTGCTCCGGGATCGATTTTGGCGCCTGAACAACCTCTACTTCATCACGGACAAGCAGGGCAAGAAGGTCCGCTTCCGCATGACGCAGGAGCAGGTCGATTACTTCCAAGGAATGCACACCCGGAACATCATCCTCAAGGCTCGGCAGTTGGGCTTCACCACGCTGGTCTGCATCGTCCAGTTGGACGCCGCGCTGTTTGAGGCCGCCAAGTGCGCCTTGATCGCCCACACCCTGAACGACGCCAAGCGCCTGTTCCGGGAAAAGGTGAAGTACGCCTACGACAACCTGCCGAAAGAGATTCGCGCCGCCAACCCTGCGCGCAACGATGCCGCGGGTGAGCTGGTGTTCAGCAAGGGTGGGTCGCTTTACGTCTCGACCTCCTTCCGGGGCGGCACGCTGCGCTATCTGCACGTGTCCGAGTTCGGGAAAATCTGCGCCAAGTTCCCGCACAAGGCCCGCGAGATCGTCACCGGTGCTTTCGAGGCCGTGGCCGCTGAGTGCTTCGTCACCATCGAATCGACGGCTGAAGGCCGGGCCGGATACTTCTTCGACTACAGCCAGTCTGCCGAGAAGCAGCAACTGGCCGGTGTGCCCCTGGGCCTGCTGGATTGGAAGTTCTTCTTTTTCAGTTGGTGGCGTAATCCGCTTTACTGGCTCGACCCGGCCGACGTCACGATCCCGGATCGTCTGACCAAGTATTTCGACGAGCTGGCGGCCAAGCACGGCATCGTCACAAACCCAGGCCAGCGCGCCTGGTACAGCGCCAAGGAGAAGACCCTTGGCGACGACATGAAGCGGGAATACCCGTCGATCCCGGCCGAAGCCTTCCAGCAGTCGATCGAGGGCGCCTACTACGCCCAGCAGTTCACAAAGTTGTATGCCGCTCAGCGCATCGGCTCGATACCAGACAACAGCCACTTGCCGGTGATGACCTTCTGGGACATCGGCGTCGGCGACTCCACGGCCATCTGGTTTGTGCGCAAGGTTGGCGACCAGTACCACGTCATCGACTACTACGAGAACTCAGGCGAGGGCCTGCGGCACTACATGAAGGTGCTGAAGGATAAGGGCTACACCTACTCGGAGCACTGGGGCCCGCACGATATCGATAACCGCGAGTTCGGCAGCGACGCCAAGACCCGCCGAGAGCTGGCCCGGGAGGGCTACGACATCGACGGCGAGAAATACAGCATGACCTTCGAGGTTGTCCCAAAGCTTGGCGTCAACGACGGCATTGAGCAGGTCCGGGAGATTCTTCCGCACTGCGTGTTCGATGAGTCGAAGTGCGAGGAAGGCCTAGGCTGCCTCGAGAACTACCGCAAAGAATGGGATGACAAGCGCGGCTGCTGGAAAGACAAGCCGCTTCACGACTGGACCTCACACGGTTCTGACGGCTTCCGCTATTTCGCCGTGGCGAAAAGTGCGCGGAAGCCGGCCACCTCACTGAACATGGGATTTGCCCGATGACAGACGTCACCTTCACCCGCCCAGAGTACGACGCGGCGAGAAACCGTTGGCGCCTGGTGCGCGATGTCTGCAAGGGCTCAGAAACCATCAAGGCCGCCGGCGAGCGATATCTGCCGCGGCCTAATGCTCACGATATGAGCAGGGAGAACCAGGAACGCTACGTTGGCTACAAGCAGCGTGCGGTGTTCTACAACGCCACCGGGCGGACCAAGCACAGCCTGGTGGGCGCCGTATTCCGTACTTGGCCGACGCTGACAGTCCCGGGCGCGCTCGACTACGTGGCCAAGGATGTCGATGGGCAGGGCGTGAGCATCTATCAGCAGTCCCAGTCAGTGATTGGGCACCTGCTTGAGGTGGGGCGTCACGGGCTGCTGGTGGACTACCCGCAAGTTGATGGACAGGCCGTGAGTGTTGCCGATATGGCGTCTGGCCGTGTCCGTTCGACGATCAGCAGCTACCCGACGGAAGCGATCAAGAACTGGAAGACTCGCAAGGTAGGTGGCCAGCACCTGCTGAGCCTGGTGGTGCTGGAGGAGAAGGTCGATGTCGACACTGATGATGGTTTCGGTAGCAAGCAGGTAACCCAGTATCGCGTGCTGCGTCTGGATGCGGACGGAAACTACACCCAGGAGGTGTGGGAAGAGGGCTCTGGTCAGACCTCTATGGTCATAGCTCCTTTCACCCCGTTGAACGGCGCAGGCCAGCGGTGGAGGGTGATCCCCTTCCAGTTCTTGGGAAGCGAGAACAACGACGCGAGCATCGATGACTCTCCGTTGTACGACATGGCCGAGATCAACATCGCGCACTACCGCAACAGCGCTGACTACGAGGATGCGGCTTACCTGATGGGCCAGCCCCAGGTTTACATGGCAGGCCTCAGTGAGCAGTGGGTGAAGATGCTGGAGGAGAAGGGGATCTACTTCGGTTCCCGGGCCATTCTGCCTCTGCCTCAGAACGGCACTGCCGGCATTCTCCAGGCCCAGGCCAACACCATGATCAAGGAAGCCATGGACACCAAGGAGGATCAGTTGATCGCCCTCGGCGCCAGGCTGATCGAACGCGGAAGTGCGGTGAAGACCGCCACCCAGGCCGACAACGACAGTGCCGCTGAGCATAGCGTGCTGTCCTTGATTGTGAGCAATGTCAGCGAGGCCTATTCGCAGTGCCTGGAATGGATGGGCGAGTTTCTGAACGTCGCCGGCGAATCGCTCTACAAGCTGAACCAGGACTTCACGCAGATCAGCCTCGACCCCGCGATCCTTTCTGCGTTGTTCAACGCGGTGCAGGGTGGTCGGCTGCCTGAAGCTGACTTCTGGCAATACCTACGCGACCGCGGCGTCATCGATCCGGAGAAGACCGACGACGAGATCCGGGATGAGCTGCAGACTGCTGAAGTGGGCCCGCAACTGGATGACCTGATCGGAGGGGCTGGTAATGGCGGCAAACCAAGCGATCCTTGATGCCACTATCCGGCACGCTGTGTTCCTCGAGCAGCTGAAGTCGGGGGAGGTCGAGAAGTTCGGCCCCTTCCTCAAGGAGATCGATAGGTCGATCCGTGACCGCCTGGCGCGCGCGGACCTTACTGAGTACACCACGCGGCGCCTTGAGGTGCTGCTGCAGGAGGTCGATAGCCTGCTGCTGGGCATCTTTGATCGGTACAGCGAGAAGCTGAACCTGGATCTGGTCGACATCGCCAATTATGAGGCACAGTTCGAAGCTACAAGCCTGACCCGTGCGGCGCCGGTGGGTGTGTCCTTTGAGGCTGCTGTCCCGGGCGCTGCGGCGATCAGGACCGCGATCCTCTCCAATCCGCTCAGTGTGCGCGGCGTGGATGGTGGGAAGCTGTTGAAGTCGTTCATTGATGGCTTCACGGCCACCGAGCGGCAACGCCTCACAGGCGCGATCCGGCAGGGCTTCTTCGAAGGCCAGACCAACTTCCAGATCATTAAGAACATCCGCGGTACCAAGGCACTCAACTACAACGACGGCATCCTGGCCACGACCAACCGCAACGCCGGCGCCATTGTGCGAACGGCAGTGCAGCACGTTGCCACCCAGGCGCGCATGGAGACGCTGAAAGAGAACTCCGAAGTTGTCCAGTCGGTGGAGTGGGTCAGCACGCTGGATTCGAAGACCACGCCCCAGTGTCGGACGCTCGATAAACGTCGGTTCAAGCTGACGGAAGGGCCCAGGCCACCGATCCACATCAACTGTCGCTCGACGGTGGTGGCGGTGACCCGGTTCAGCGCGCTGTTCGCCGATGGCGCTACGCGCGCCTCTATCGGGGATGACGGACCGCAGCAGGTGAGAGCGGACCTCAGCTACTACGAGTGGCTCAAGCAGCAGCCGGCAGCATTCCAAGACAGGGCGATTGGCCCTAAGCGCGCCAGGTTATTCCGCGAGGGTGGCCTAAGCGTGGAGCGCTTTGCAGAGCTGCAGCTTGATCGGAGCTTTTCACCTCTGACCCTGGTGCAGATGAAGGCTCTCGAGCCTCTGGCGTTCCAGAAAGCTGGAATATAGCCCGCACTCAATCGGTAAGCTCGAGGGCATTTACTGCCCGATTGAAGAAGGCATAGCGCTTTTTTGCGCGGCGAAAACGGCCGGTAGATACAAGCGCATCAACGACCTCGGCAGAAGCCTGCATGGTGTTGCGATAAGGGGAGCCTTCAGCCAGAAACTCACGACGAATGATCGGATCAAGTGTCATTTGCTGATCCTCTGGATACTTGTCTAGGGTCTGAGCGCGCTGGTTAATCGCCAGATGAGCGATCTCGTGATTCTTCAGGTAGTTGATCAAGTCTTCCACCACCAGGCAGGTACCCGCCCCGCCATATGGAAGTTTTATTGCGATTTTGTCTTGGGTGAGAAGAGGGTGTGGCGCTTTGACGGAGGAGTCGAAGTCCTCAGCAATCAGTTTTCTGTAATGAGCGATAGGCATGACTGCGTACTCAGCTTCGCCGGCTTCGTTGTGAATGAACTGCACTGCTTTCATAGTGATGCGCTCCGTGTTTGTGTTTTTACACTGTAGTCTACAATGTAGATAAATAAAAGATTTATTTCTAACATGCAGGCAGGGCCTGCACCTACGTCTCTGGGAGACAACCAATGCTGAAATTCCAACTGGATACCCTGGAAGGGGTAGACGAATCCGTGCGCGCTTTTTACACCGAGAAGGACGGCAAGTACGTCCTGGGCATTGAAGGGTTGCCTCAACCAGAAGACGTATCCGGCCTGAAGTCGAAGGTTGAAGAGCTGCTGGCCGAGAAGAAGGCCGAGGCCGACAAGCGCAAGGCTGCTGAAGAGCAGGCTCGTCTGGAGCGCGAAGAAGCGCTGCGCAAGTCTGGCAACGTCGAAGAGCTCGAGAAGTCCTGGTCCGAGAAGTACAGCCGACGTGAGGCAGAGCTGGCCGGTCAGCTGGAGTCAGAGCGCAACACCCTGCAAGGCCAGATCCGGGATCTGACCGTAGGGCGTACCGCTACCGAGATTGCAACAACCCTGGCTATCCCAGGCAGCGCTAAGGCACTGCTTCCCCATATCGAACGCCGCTTGAGCGTCGAGCAGCGCGACGGCAAGCCTACCGTCGTAGTACTGGATCAAGCCGGCAAGCTCTCCGCAACCACGTTGGAAGAGCTGAAGAATGAATTCACGAAAGACCCTGCGTTCGGTCCTCTGATCGCAGGCAGCAAGGCATCTGGCGGCGGGGCCGGCGGTGCAGGAAATAGCGGTGGGGCCGCTCTGAAACGATCCGAAATGTCCTCAGTCGCCAAGCGTGAGTTCATCACTGCAAACGGCCAGGACGCCTACCTGAAATTGCCCAAATAATGGAGTAACCCATGGCGACTACCGTCACCTCGGACATGATCGTCTACAACGATCTTGCCCAAACCGCCTACCTGGAGCGCATCCAGGATGTGATCGACATCTTCAACTCTTCTTCCAACGGCGCTCTGGTGCTGGACAACGAATTGATCGAAGGCGACCTGCGCAAGCGCGCTTTCTACAAGCTCGGCGGCTCCATTGCTCACCGTGACGTGAACTCGACCGCTGCGGTTGCTGGTCAGAAGATCGGCTCCGGCGAAATGGTCGGCGTGAAGGTGCCTTTCAAGTACGGTCCTTACGAGACCACCGAAGAGGCCTTCAAGCGTCGTGCGCGGTCGCCTGAGGAGTTCTCCGAGCTGGTGGGTCAGGACTACGCCGATGCAGTGCTGGAAGGCTACATCCAGTACGCCATGGCCGCGCTGAAGGCTTCCATCGGTGCCAACCCCAATATGGTAACCAAGGCCAGCTTTGCCACTGACGGCAAGAAGGCGCTGACCAAGGGTATGCGCAAGTTCGGTGATCGGTTTGGCCGTATCGCGCTGTGGACCATGGACTCGGCGACCTACTTCGACATGGTCGACCAGGCCATCACCGAAAAGGTTTACGAAGAAGCCGGCGTGGTCATCTACGGTGGCCAGCCCGGCACCATGGGCAAGCCGGTTCTGGTGTCGGACGTCATCCCGACCGAGACCATCTTCGGCCTGCAGGCTGGTGCAATCAAAATCACCGAGTCCCAGGCCCCTGGCTTCCGCTCGTACCCGATCAACACCCAGGAAAACCTGGCGATGGGCTTCCGCGCTGAGGGCACCTTTAACCTGGACCTGCTCGGCTACAGCTGGAAGGACGCCACCGGTGGCGTAAACCCGAACCTCGCCGCGATCGGCGCCGGTGCCAACTGGACCAAATACGCCACCAGCGACAAGGTCACTGCCGGCGTTCTGATCGATCTGTCCGCGCCTTAATCAGCGCCTTCCTCAGCAAGCGGTTCGTCTTGAGCCGCTTTGGAGATACCCATGGAACTGACTTACTCTGCGCAAACCACGGACTTCGATCCCGATAAGCGCTATCGCAACCCTGAGCATTTCGATCGAGTGGAGCCCGGCGCGGTGAAGGTCGTGGTGGTCGGCGATTGGCCCAGGGTGGTGGATGCATACGAAGGAGAGGGTGTTGAGGTATCCATCATTGAACTGCAGAAAGCAGCGCCGCAACAATGCGCTGCAGGCACCGGTCGTGATGAAGCACTTCACGCCGAGATCAGCGGCATCCGTAGCGATCTAAAGTCGGTTGCGTTGATCGTCGAGTCTTTCGTTGCGCAGCGCCTGGAGAGGCCTGAGGGCGAACTGGGTGAAACCGCTGGCCGCCTGTTCGAGATTCTCGAATCGGTCAATGCTGGCATCGCCAGCCTGCAGCTTGAGCGCGACGGCGAAATCGAAAAGGCCTGCCTGCTGCAGAAGCAAGTTGACGATCTGTTAGCTCAAGCAGCCAAGCATGATGCAGAAACTGATGAGGCTCGTGAAGCCAAAGAGATTGCGGAGCTGAAGGCGCGTCTCGATGCAGCGAAGGTGCAGTATCGCGTTAACGCCTCGAAAGATTCACTTGAAAGGCTCAGCGCTGATCTGCCAAAGGCCTGATAATACTGGTTGCCAGTGATCTGGCAGCCATTTTTCACACCACTCCAGCGAGTCGACGCATGACGCTCATCATCGAGAACGGCACGGGAAAGCCTGATGCCGAAAGCTACGCATCTGCGGAAGACCTGGTCATGTACGCCGTGAAGTTTGGTGTTGCCATCCCTGGGGAAATGCTTGCGCAGGAAGCGCTACTGCGTCGGGCCGCCTTAGCGATGGATGGTATGAAGTGGAAAGGGCGCAAGACCTGCGGCGAGCAAGCTCTGGCTTGGCCGCGCCGGGAAGTGTTGTTGGATCATGAACTTAAGTCTGACAACTACCTGCCGGCGCGGATCCAGTACGGCCAGATGGCGTTAGCTGCGGAAATTCATCAGGACGATATCGATCCGATCGAGAAGCGTAAAGGCGCGGTAACCCTGGAGCGAGTTGAAGGGGCGGTTACTCGAGAGTACGCCGCTATCCCGAACACCAGTGACCGATTGTTACCGGCAGCGCCGAATCGGCCGAGTTCTACTCAGTTCGCGGACTATCTTCAAAACCGCGGCCTGTTTGCAGTTCGTGCCTGATGCCAGCTTAGAATTTAATCAAAAAGGGAGTAACACTTATGAACGAAGTTGAAGCATGGAAGTATTTCGCAGGTCAGGCATTGTCTGGACTGCTGGCTGGGCGGGCTAGTTGGATAGCGGAAAATTATGCAGCCGAAAAGGCTGGCGTTTACGCGGATGAAATGACAAAGCTTTTTAAGCAGAAGTATCCGGCACCCCTTCCTGAGAAGTAACTGACACAGACCCAGCCATCGTGCTGGGTTTTTTATTTTTGGAGCCACCATGGCCAGCTTCTACGACGAAATGGCCGTGATGGCTCTGGAGATGATCACAGAGTTCGGCCAGCCCGTGATCATCCGCGATATCAAGCCTGGCGAGTACGACCCTGAAACCGGGTCGGCCGGGCCTGACACCGTCACTGAGCAAACCGCCCAGGGCATCCTGCTCGATTTCACAGGCCTGGAGTTCCAGAGCAACAGCCTCATCAAGCAGGGCGACAAGAAGCTCAAGGTTGCCGCACAAGGGCTGGAGTGGGCGCCAGATCTGCTGAACAAGGTGGTCATTCAGGGGCGGATTTGGTCCATCGTTCCGCCGCTGAAAGAGATCAATCCCGCCGGTACGCCGATTCTGTACGAACTGCAGGTGCGGTCATGAACCGGTACGCGGGCAGGAATGGCAGCTTCGCCGAGAACATCCGCCAGTTCGCCGAGCAGGCCCAGGCCGGCATTGATGCCACCTTCCGCGAGCTCGTGATCGAGATCGGCAGCAGCGTGATTCGCATGTCACCGGTGGGCAATCCGGAGATCTGGGCGGCCAACGTGGCGCACCGTGCGACCAATACGCGCGCAGCCGACGACTACGACTTCAAGGTTTCGGTGCGCAACACGCTGATCAACCTGAACGAAAGCAACTTCACCAAGGCTGGCAAGCTGCGCCGCGGCGTGAAGTACGCCAAGCCTCTGACCAAAACCGAGCGTGAGCAGAACTTCAACGTGAACGGCCTGGTCGCCGGCAAGGACTATGTCGGTGGCCGCTTCCGGGGGAACTGGCAGTTCTCGATCGATACGCCGGCTGAAGGTGTACTGGATCAGATCGACCCATCCGGCAATGTCACCATCGCGGTTCTGCGTACCCAGGTGCAGTCGCTGACCGCTGGCCAGACAGCCTACATCGTGAACAACCTGCCTTATGCGGTGCCGCTTGAATACGGACATTCGCAACAGGCCCCCGGCGGCATGGTTCGAATCACGCTCGCCAGGTTCCAGCAGATCGTCGATGAAGCCATCAGGAATAACCAGGTATGAGCCACAACGTCATTGCCTCGATCTTCGAGGCCAGGGTTATCGCCTGGGCGGAGGCTAGAACAACACCACTGAAAGTGGTCGTTGAGAACGAGGCCTACATGCCGAAGGACGGAGAAACCTACCTCCGTGCCTACACACTGCCAGCTGACACGGCGAGCAACACCCTGGGCGGCGACCACCGGCTGTACACCGGTGTTTTTCAGGCCAGCGTGGTGGCTCCATCGGGCAAGTACCGCGGTCCGGCCGGCGGCCTGGCTGACGAGATCGGCGCACTGTTTCCGCTGTACGAGCGGAACGAGAAGGGCGGCCTGACAGTGGTCACCATGACGCCTCCAGACCAAGGCCCAGGCATTCAGGGAGACACAACCTACACCGTGCCTGTGTCATTCCAGTACCGAGCTGATACCAACTGATTCTGCCCATCGGGCAACCCAACGAACCCGCCACTGAGCGGGTTTTGTTATTTCTAAAGAGAGGAAAACCCAATGGGATACAAAATTCCTAACGGCGGTACCTTCCAGCACGCCGCTACCTACGCTCCACCCCTGGCGTTCACTGCCATCACCAATGCCGCCGAAGCAGTCGCTTCTGTGGTGGCTGCCGACCTGGACGTTGGTGACATCGTGCTGCTGACCTCGGGCTGGAGCAAGCTGGACAACAAGGTGGTTCGCGTGAAGGCCGCAACCGCCACTGCGATTACGTTGGAAGGGATCGACACCACCGACACGCAACTTTTCCCGGCCGGCAATGGTGCGGGCTTGATAAAGAAGATCCTCAGCTGGGTGCTGATTCCTCAAGTCACGGATCTGGCGTTCTCCGGCGGCGAACAGAACTACCTCGATGTGGTGTTTCTGGAGGATGACCAGGGCAAGCAGATCCCGACCGATAAATCGGCAGCGAGCATGACGCTGACCATCGCGGATGATCCGGCCCAGCCCTTCAACTCGGTCCTGATGTCTGCTGACTCGGGCAAGAAGGTTCAGGCCGCACGCCTCAACCTGCCGGGCAATGACACGCTGTTGTACGGGGCCTATACCTCGTTTTCTAAGCAGCCTGCGGTATCTCGCAACAATCTGCTGACCCGTACCGTGAGCTTGGCGTTGCAGTCCGAGCCGACCCGCTACCTGACCTCGGTGTAACCCATGGCCAAGTTCTCACTGATCCAGAATCCGACCTTCAAGGCCGACGTGATGGTCCCGCAACTGGGCGGTCAGCCGGTGAAGGTCGGGTTCGTATTCAAGTACCTGGACAGGGCTGGTCTGGCCGAGCTCTACGCCGAGTGGGGTGAGCGCCACAAGGCGTTGGTCGCCAAGGCTGATGACATGGACCTCATGGCTTTCACCGCTGCCCAGATCGATTTGCAGGTCGACCAGGTCAAGGCTGTGGTCGCTGGCTGGGATTTCAAGGAAGAGTTCAACGACCAGAACGTCCGTCTCCTGGTCTCCTCGATTCTCTCGGTGCCCAGCGCTGTCCTCGCGACGTACTCCGAAGCCTTCAACCAGGCCCGCCTGGGAAACTCCTAAGCGCCGCACGCGCCCTCTATCAGCAGGGGCCATCTGCTGAAGAGCTCAAGACCTTTGGCTTCCTGGTGGGTGATCTGACCGGCCAGGACGTTGAGGTTTGGCCGGACGTTTGGCCTGCCTTCCTTGTCTTCGAAGCGATGAGCACTCAGTGGCGGGTGGGGGCGTGTGGCGCGACGGGCCTGGACTACGGAGCGCTGCCGAGTGTCATCCGAATGTGTGGCGTGCCGGCCAGCTCCCGGCAAAATATTTTCAGTGACGTCCGGCAGATGGAGGCTGAAGCCTTGGCCGTCATGGCTGAACAGAGAGACAACAAATGACCACTACCTTCGCTTCGCTTGGCATTGAGGTTGAGTCGTCTCAGGCGGTCAAGGCTGCTGATGACCTGGATAAACTGGTCGACGCGGCCGAAGGGGCAGAGAAGGCCGTCGATGATCTTGGCAAGGCAGGGGAGGGCCTAGCTAGCACCGGCAAGAAAATCAGCCAAGCGGAGGCGGAGGCTGCCCAGGGCATCGACAAGGCCACCAGTGCGAAAGAACGCCAGGTCGACGCCAGCCGCAAGGCTGGGACAAGCGCTGCCAGCGAAATCGCCATCATCAGCCAGCTCGACAAGGCGATGACCGGCAACATCGACAGCATGGAGAAGCTGGTCCAGGCAGAGGGACTGCTTGAGCGTGCCCGCAAGGGTGGTCTGGTCACCATCGAGCAGCAGGAGGCCTACCAGGAGCGTCTCGGCAAATCCTTCGACAAGATCGAGAAGGCCGAGGCGAAGGAGGCGGCGCAGAAGCAGCGCCTAATCGATGCCGAGAACCGGCAGATCGAAGCACTCAAGCGCACAGTCAACAGCATTGACCCGGTGAACGCGAAGCTGGCTAAGCTGGAGGCGCAGGAAAGGGCGGCGAATGAGGCGTTTCAGCGCGGAGCGATCAGCGCCGAACGCTACAACGAGGCCCTGGCCAAGATCGGTAAGGACCGAGCCGGTCTGACTGCAACAGAAACTGCATTCGACAAATTGAAGCTCGGCACCCGCCAGGCTCAGGAAAACGTCATGCAGTTGAGCAATGCCCTGCAGTCGGGGGATTGGGGGAGTGGTGTTCGCGCAGTTACGCAGCTTGGTGCTGGAGCCGGGGCGAGTGCTGCAAGCCTTCTCGCGCTCGCGGCGCCTATCGCTCTTGTAACTGCCGCAATCGGTACTCTTGCCTATGCCTATTACAAGGGCAGCGAAGAGCAGGATGCTTACAACAAATCGCTGATCCTTACCGGAAACTATGCGGGCGTGAGTGCCGGGCAGTTGGGCGATATGGCGCGCCAGGTCAGTGCCACGGTAGGCACAACCGGGCAAGCGGCCGCGGTACTGGCAATGCTGGCCGAAAACGGGAAGATTGCCGGCGAGAGTTTCACAGGCATCACCCAGGCAGCCGTGTCAATGCAGGAGGCTACGGGCAAAGCGGTGAGCGAGACAGTCGCCGAGTTCTCCAAGTTGGCCGACGACCCGGTGAAGGCCTCAGCAGCGCTGAACGAGCAGTATCACTACCTGACGGCCTCGGTTTACTCGCAGATCGCCGCACTGGAAGAGCAGGGTGATCATGCTGGAGCCGTAAAGCTGGCAACTGAGCAGTACGCTGATGCAATCAATGAGCGGACGCCGCGAATCCTGGAAAACCTGAGTTTCTGGGAGAAGGGCTACAACGCAGTGGCCCGCGCTGCAGATAACCTGAAGAACGTTGGCCGACAGGATATCGGCAGCGATATCGAGCAGGCTCGGCGTAATCTGGCCAGGGCGCAAGCTGGAGATATTGGCGCTTTCCAGAATAAGAAAGTGATGGTCGATTTCTACCAGAATCGCCTCAACATGCTGGAGGACCAGAAAGCTGCTGAGGAAGACATTGCCAAGTGGGAGAAAGAGCAAGCGAAGGCCCAGCTTGCGTCTCAGCAAGCCATGGCGAAAGTTGATGCCCTTGCTAAGTCAGCATGGACCAATGAGCAGAAACGCAACGAGGCCCTGAAAGAGTATCGCCAGCAGCTTGATGATATTCGCCAGACTGACCCCAACGACGAACGCTTGGACAAGGCTGTTGTTGATAAGAACATTGCGAACATCAACGACAAGTTCAAGGACTCGAAGACTGCCGCCGGCGCCGTCGACCTAACGGTTTTCAATACCTCGAAAAACACCCTCACTGGCATCCTGTCCGAGTACAAAAACGCCCAGAAGGAACTGGACGCAGCGCAGAAGGCCGGACTGGTTTCTCAGGCCGACTACCTCCTCAAGCGTGAGGCCATGATCGGCAATGAGCGGGACGAGATCACGGCGGCCTATGAGGCGGAGATTGCGGCACTTGAGGCCGCCAAGGGTAAGGCCAGCACCTCCGCCGCCCAGCGCATCCAGCTAGACCAGAAGATCGCCGATGCCCGCGCCGCCATGGTCAAGGCTCAGCAAGATGCTGACACCGAGCTGAGCGTGCTGGCCAAGAATGAAGAAGGCCGACTGAAGAAGCAGGAGCTGGCGGTCAAGACCTACACCAGCGCCCTGCAGCAACAAGTCGATACTCTGAGTGAGCAGGGCCTGCGAGCTGCAGCCGGCCTTGGCCAGGGTGATCGCCAGCGGGATCTGACCAACCAACAGAACGCGATCGACGACCGCATCAACCAGCAGAAGCTGGACCTGGCCAACCAGTACGGCGATGGCTCCCGAGGCATGAGCCTTGATGAGTACACGCAGAAGCTACAGGCGCTGGAAGCCAGCCAGCAGAAGCTGCACGACACCGTTGTCAGCAACTACGACGAGATGACGGCCGCCCAGGGCGACTGGACGAATGGAGCTTCTTCCGCCTGGCAGAACTACCTGGAGTCAGCGCGGGATGTTGCCGGCCAAACCAAGAGCCTATTCAGCAACGCCTTCGGCTCCATGGAAGACGCGATCGTGCAGTTCGCTACCACTGGTAAGTTTTCGTTTGCGGACTTCACAAAGTCGGTTCTTGCCGACATGGCTCGGATCGCAGCGCGGCAGGCGGCCTCTTCTGCGCTCAGTTCGTTGTTCGGCATGGCTGCATCGGCTGCTGGGTCGTACTTCGGTGGCGGGGCGGCCTCGGCCGGCTCAACGCAGGCTGGATATACCGGTGTCGACTTCTCCGGGTACCGGGCCGCTGGTGGTCCCGTGTCCCCAAATTCTCTGTACGAGGTGAACGAACTGGGCCCCGAACTCTACAGCGAGGGCGGGCGGTCGTTTCTGATGACCGGTGCTAACGGCGGTAGCGTCACTCCGCTGACTTCTGGGGCGCTTGCTGGCGCCGCTGGTGCCCAGGGCGGCGGCAATACCTACAACTTCCCTGTATCGGTGTCAGTCCAGACCTCCGGCGATGGAGGAGCCGCTACGGCACCACAGGACGCCGCCCAGATTGGGAAGAGCATCCAGCAAGCAGCCAAGACCGAAGCGGAAACAGCCATTAATCGGGCGCTACAGCCTGGCGGATCCATCTGGCGACTCACCAACGGGAGGGCGTGATGGCGATAGAGACCTTCACCTGGCCAACGCAGAACGGGGATTCCCCCACCATCGAATATCGAACTCGATCAACCCAGTTTGGGGGCGGGTACAAGCAGGTGGTGGGGGACGGTCCCAACAATAAGCAAGACTCCTATCCGATCACCTATACCGGCTCGAAGTCGAAGGTGGCCGACATCATGGCCTTTTTCGACCGGCACGCCGGGGCGAAAGCCTTTCTGTGGACTACACCCCTTGGCCAGCTAGGCCTGTTCACCTGCAAGAACCCAACACCGGTTCCTGTGGGTGGGGGAGTGTTCAAACTCACGGCCACTTTCGAGCGGGCCTTTCACCCCTAAGGGGATCCCATGTCTCTGATTAGTGATATCCAGACTCTCGAGCCTGGCAGCGAGGTGTTGCTGTTCGAGCTCGACGGTACGGACTATGGCGCGGATATCCTTCGCTTCCACGGGCACGCCATACCGCACACGCCTGCGGAACTGATCGCCGCCGGAGCCGCAGCGGATGAGCTGCCCGCCAAGTCGATCTGGTGGCAGGGCAACGAGTACGGTGCCTGGCCGATGCAGATCGAGGGCATTGAGGCAAACGGCGATGGTACTGCTGTTCGGCCCAAGCTCTCTGTAGGCAACGTGAACGGGCGTATCACGGCCTTGTGCTTGGCGTTCGACGATCTGCTGGAGTTCAAGCTGACCATGCGCAACACCTTGGGCCAGTTCCTGGACGCCGCAAATTTCGAGGGCGGAAATCCTCAGGCTGACCCTACCCAGGAAGCCATAGAGGTCTGGTACATCGACCAGAAGACGAACGAGGACGGAGAGTCGGTGACCTGGGAACTTGCCAGTCCTGGTGATGTGGGATCGGAATCAATTGGCCGCCAGATGACCACGCTCTGCCACTGGGCTTTGACCGCCGGGTACCGGGGCCCGAACTGTGGGTGGACTGGAGGCTATTTCGACATGGACGGCAACCCCACCGATGATCCCGAAAAAGACCAGTGCAATGGGCTGCTTTCGACCGGCTGCAAATGCAGGTTTGGCGAAGGAAATGCCTTGCCATTCGGGGGGTATCCCGCTGTCTCCTTGATCGCGAGGAGCTGACCATGCTCAAACACATCCTTGCTGCCGCGCAGAAGCACGCTGCGGCTGAGTACCCGCGGGAGTGCTGCGGGCTGATCCTGGCTGTGGGCCGAAAGCAGCTCTACTTCCCTTGCGCCAACGTGGCCACTGAGCCGACTGAGGAGTTCCGCATCGCACCGGAGCAGTACGCCGAAGCCGAGGAGCAGGGCGAGGTGATCGGCATCGTGCATTCGCACCCGGACGCCACCAGCAGGCCTTCGCCGCGCGACTTGGCCATGTGTGAGGCCACCGGCCTGCCGTGGTACATCCTGTCCTGGCCGGAGGGCGACCTGCGGGCCGTGATGCCAATAGGTGAAACGCCGCTGCTGGGGCGGCCATTCGTGCACGGCGCCTGGGATTGCTGGCAAGTTTGCGCCGACTGGTACAAGCGTGAGTGGGGCCTGGACTTCCCACCCTACGCCCGCGAGGACGGCTGGTGGGAGCAGGCCGCCGGCCCAAGCCTGTACGAGCAGGCCTATGAGGCTGCCGGCTTCTACCAGGTCGATCAGCCTCAACGTGGGGACATGATCGTTATGGCTGTGGGCCGGACTGCACACCCGAACCATGCAGGGATTTACCTCGGCACAGATCCAGTGCTACCAGGTGAGGATGCAAAGGTGTTCGGCAAAGGGCCATTCTTGCTGCATCACCTGTACGGGCGGCCTAGCGAGATCATCATTTTCGGCGGTCCATGGCTAGACCGGACACGCCTGATTCTCAGGCAAAAAGATGCGCAACCAACCACAGAAAGCGGCGCAGCCGCGGGAGAGAGTTATGAATCAGCTGATTGAAGTGACTGATGATGGGACAGTGCGCATTGTCGGAACTGTAATTCGCGACAATGCGCAGGCTGTACTCAATTACTTGAATGCTCAAGCGATGAAAACAGAGCTCAGCCCTTCGGTTGTGCTGCCTTTATCTCATCAATAATTTGCAGCGCCCCCTCGATCGGTGATTTGTAGAAGTCATGAAGATCGGCAGGTAGGCCGGTATCAAACTGAAGATATATTTTGAGCTGGGATTCCAACTTATCCCTCTCTGGTGCGTCTCGATAAACCACAGCAGTTAGTGCTTGGATCGTTTTGATAAGCCCGAGACTGAAGGCGTCGTTTCTTGTGAATCCTGGTGGTGCTCCGCTCATATCGACCTCCTAGGTCATAAACGCGCCGAAACTGGCGCAACCCCAGTCCTTGGGTTTGCAGGCGAAGGACTGGGGAATCCTTTGTTTTGTTATCGGACTTGACACCGAGAAAAGCAATTGAAGCAAGATTTACCTTCGGTTACTTCACAGTTAAGCGATCTGGGATCAGCTTTCGCTAGTGCAATTGGTAGAGTCGATTTTCAGTTCGTTTTCGGCCTCGTTCAGTTCGAATTTACGACCTTCTACTTCAAGAGCACCTTTGATTGCATCAAGATTTTCGACATCGTCGGGGGACAGTTTGACTACAGTGATGTCGCTGCCAGCGCGGTACTGTTCGGTTATTGAGATCTTTATGCAGTCAATCGAATTCTCTAAAGCGAGTCGTTTTTTCAGATCATCAGCAGCACCCATTTAGCTTCTCCATTGAGAGTAAAAGGGCACCAAGCTACTATGCCGAACGTCTGCGCAGTTACTGGCATTCCATCCACACTGGATGACCGCTCAGGAGCAGTTGTAGGGATTTTCACCAGCGCAGAAGTGAGACGGTAGAAAGCCTGGCCCACACGCTGGGCTTTTTCGTTTCAGGCATTCCATCCTCGCTGTATGGGCGGACAGGGGCGATGCTACAGTCACCTCTCTCACCAGCGGAGGAGTCGTGTCATGGCAGTGAAAACGTTCGTCTTCAGTCTGAAAACCAAAAGCGGCAGTGGTATGAGTAACGTGCTGCAGAACGGTACCGATCAGAGAGACGCTGAGCGCAAGATTCTTGAGAAGTATCCAGGCGCAACCATTCGGGAAGTCCGCCAGCAGTGATTTCTAAGCCCAGCCCCGCGCTGGGCTTTTTGCATCTGGATCCAGCCCTTTCGCAGCAGCATCAAATAGCTTGAACGAAAGGATAAGCTGCAGGTCCAGGCATATGTATGGCGCTGGTGTATGCATCGCCAAGGTAACTGATCATGTGCATGGAGGGGCTGGTCATGGGTAAAGGATGTTTTGCGGTTGCCTTACTTTTTCTTTCGTACCCGCTCGCGGCGTCTGCCGACACCCATTCAAGCGTGGTGCCAATGGATTTCAGTCGGTGCGAGCAAGCACAAGCTCAGATCATCGCCCAGCTGAACTCTCGTCCGTCTCGCATAGAAAAGGTCTCGGATGCGCCTGGCCAAAAGGCTGTTCGCGTTTACAGCAACGGCATGGACGTCCTGATCACTTGCGACTCTGAAAAGAGGAGGGTTCTGGTAGAGGTTTCCACCAATGAACCGGGAATGATGAGTGTGTCTGCTGACGGGGCTCGGTGAGGTGCATTGACCATGGACGGGTTTAGCTGCAGCTAGTACCAGATTGTCAATCTGGAGGCCGCTAATGTGGCGTTTTGATGCGCGTGTTCTGCAATGGTAGATTGCCCTCAAACCATATAGAGGGACCGACATGCGAATTCTGATAGCGGCCGTGGCTTTTGCAGTTTTGACGGGGTGTGCTTCCACGGCTATTTCAGTGCGCGATGCCCAGCCTGTACCAGCAGATGAGGTATATGCGTTCCAGTCGCCGCCATCTGGTGATAGCGGGCAAATCACGGTTGTGCGCGATTCAGGTGCTGTCGGATCGGGCTGTGACATTGTCGTCTATATAGACGGTCGTAAAGCCGCGAAAATAGGTACCGGGCAGCGAGCTACATTTTACCTTTCGCCGGGCTCGCCGAACCTCGGGGCCGGATTGGCAGGGTCGGGTCTGTGTTCTGGTGCAGCGATCCGCACCATCGCAGCCACTGTGACGCCAGGGAAAGAAACTTTGTACAGGATCAGTGGCGACATAGGCGGTTTCTACATCGGTCCTTATGTCGACTACAACTGAAATTAGGAACACTCGAAGCCGCCATCAGGCGGCTTTTTTATGCGCGGAGAAAAAGCAGTGAAGACATCAGTGATTGACTACCAGCCTATGACCACTATCCGTCTGTATGGGCAACTGAGGCAATTCGGCAAAACCTTCAGGCTTGCAGTGAGATCCCCAGCCGAGGCCATCAAGGCCCTGTGCGTCCAGATTCCTGGCTTCGAACGATTTCTATCGAGCGCTCAAGCGCGAGGGCTAGAGTTTGCGATTTTTCGCGACAAGCACAACATCGGCGAAAAGGAGCTGTGTTACTCCGGAGCCGGCGATATCCGCATAGCTCCTGTAGTGGTGGGTAGTAAACGGAGCGGAATTCTTCAAACAGTTGTTGGCGCGGTCTTAATCGTTGTAGGGGCTGTTTTCTCCGCTACTCCTTTTGGTGCGCCGCTGATTGGCGCAGGTATCGGCTTGGTCGCCGGCGGCGTGATCCAAATGCTCAGCCCCCAGCAAGGCGGTCTCAAGCAAAGCGCCTCTCCCGAGAACATGCCTTCCTACGCCTTCGGCAGTGCCAAGAACACCACCGCGAGTGGCAACCCGGTCCCTATATGCATCGGTGAACGCCGGTGGGGCGGGGCGATCATTTCTGCCTCGATATACGCGGAAGACAAAGCTTAAACACCACAACGTCAAACGGCCGCCTTGAGGCGGTTTTTTTATGCCTGGAGGAAAGATGGACGTCGAGATCCACGGCGCAAAGGGTGGTCAGAAAAAGCCGAAAATGCCATACGAGGCTGCTGATAGCCTGCGCTCGACCAACCTGGCCAAGATCCTAATTGCAGTAGGTGAGGGCGAGTTTGAGGGTACCCCAACAGCACGCGACATCTACCTGGATAACACGCCAATCCAGGATGCCAGCGGCTCCTACAACTTCACCAATGTGAAGTGGGAGTGGCGGCCGGGTTCTGTGGACCAGGACTACATCCCAGGCATTCCCTCGGTCGAGAATGAAACCTCGCTGAACATCGAGCTGCGCAGCGGTGCGCCGTGGGTGCAGTCGATCAGCAACACCCAGCTTTCGGCGGTACGGGTGCGGATGGCTTGGCCGGCGCTGCAGGCCCAGGACAACGAGGGCAATGTTAACGGCTACCGAATCGAATACGCGATCGATGTGGCCACCGACGGTGGCGCCTATCAGCAGGTCCTGGCCGAGGCCGTCGACGGCAAGAGCACCTCTCGCTACGAGCGCTCTCGCCGAATTGACCTGCCGTCTGCGACGTCGGGCTGGCAGATCCGGGTACGCCGTATTACCCCGAACCAGAACACCAACAAAGTAGCCGACACCATGTTGATCGCCGGTTACACGCAGGTGATCGACGCCAAGATCCGGTACCCGAATACCGCACTGCTCTACATCGAGTTCGACGCCGAGCAGTTCACCAACATTCCTGCCGTCACCGTGAAGTGCAAAGCCCGCAAGTGGCAGGTGCCCAGCAACTACGATCCGGTGGCCAGGACCTACTCGGGGATCTGGGATGGAACGATGAAGCAGGCCTGGACCAACAACCCTGCCTGGATCACCTTCGGCATTTGCACCGAAAACCGCTTCGGCCTGGGCAAGCGCATCAAGAGCTGGATGGTCGACAAGTGGGAGCTCTACCGGATCGCGCAATACTGCGATCAGCTGGTTTCCAACGGCCTTGGCGGCCAGGAGCCGCGTTTCCTTTGCGACATGAACCTGCAAGGCAAGGCCGATGCCTGGTCGCTGCTGCGGGATATCGCCGGCATCTATCGCGGCATGACCTGCTGGGCCCAGGGCCAACTCGTCATGCAGGCCGATATGCCTCGGGCCCAGGACATCGACTATGTGTTCACCCGCTCGAATGTGGTGGATGGCAAGTTTTCCTACGGCAGCGCATCGGCCAAGACCCGTTACACCCGCTGCCTGGTGAGCTACGACAATCCAGCCAACAACTACGACACCGACGTCATTCCTTATGCCGACATTCCGCTACAACGCCGGTTTGGCGACAAGCCTACCGAGATCAGCGCAATCGGCTGCACCCGGGCCAGTGAAGCCCAGCGCCGCGCCAAGTGGGCAATCCTGAGCAACAACCAGGACCGGACAGTTACTTTCAAAACCGGGATGGAAGGGCAGATTCCATTGCCTGGCTTCATCATCCCGGTTGCCGATTCGCTGCTGGCGGGCCGGGAGGTGGGCGGACGAATCGCGGCAGCGGCTGGTCGCGTGGTGACGCTGGACCGCGACACCCAGGCGAAGGCCGGCGATCGGCTGATCATCAACCTGCCCGCTGGCAGGGCTGAGGGACGCACGGTACAGAGCGTCAAGGGGCGTCAGGTCACGGTGACCACAGCCTATAGCGAATCTCCCGCCAAGGACCTGCAGTGGGCCCTCGATGCTGATGATCTGGCCATTCCGCTGTATCGCGTGCTTCGAACTGCACGAACGCCGGAAGGTGACTACGAAATTAGCGCCCTGCAGTATGAGCCCAGCAAATACGCATCGATCGACACCGGGGCTCGCCTGGAAGAACGGCCCATCAGCATCATTCCGGTGACTACTGTTCCGGCGCCGACGAGCGTGGCTCTGTCTTCCGATTACGCCATCGATCAAGGCTTGGCTGTCAGCACGATGACGATTGCCTGGCCCGCGGTATCCGGCGCTGTCGGTTACGACGTGGAATGGCGCAAGGACAGCGGCAACTGGATCAAGCTGCAACGTACAGGATCCACCAGCGTGGATGTGACGGGAATCTACGCTGGTGCCTATCTCGCCCGAGTACGTGCAGTGAGCGCCTTCGAGATCTCCTCGACATGGAAAAGCTCCGATCTGACCCAGCTCAAGGGCAAGGATGGTGTGCCGCCTGCGGTGGCGTACCTGAACGCCTCCAGCGAGTTGTTCGGCATCAAGCTGAAGTGGGGATTCCCTGCTGGCGCCGAGGATACCCAGCGGACGGAAATCTGGTACGGCGCTGGCAACAGCCTGGAGCATGCCGCCAAGCTCTCGGACCTGGCTTATCCGCAGTCTGACTTTCTGCTGCAGGGCCTGGCTGCTGGTGCAACGTTCTTCTTCTGGGCTCGCCTAGTGGACCGCACCGGCAACGTCGGACCGTTCTACCCGGCTGTTAACGGGGTTCGCGGTCAGGCCAGCTCCGATGCCGATCTGATCCTCGACTACATCAAAGGCAAGATCGATGAGTCCAGCCTGGGCCAGCACCTCAAGGAGGAGATCGACAAGATCAGCGGCGACGGCCCCGGCTCTATCAACGAGCGCCTGGAAGCGATCAAGGACCTGATCAAGCAGTACACCGACGCACTGGCCTGGGACCCTGCGAAGACCTACAGCAAGGGCGAGATCGTGCGGCAGGGGCAGAACCTGTACCAGGCCCTCGGCCCGGTACCAGCTGGCACCCAACCGCCAAACGCGCAGTACTGGAAGGACGTCGGGACGATCCTCGAAGAAGCCAATGCCTTGGCTGGCGACGTGCACAACCTGACGCAACAGATCACAAACATCGACGGCAAGGTCAAGGCTGTGTCGGAGAAGGTGGACGGGGTCTTTGTACAGCTCAACCCGCCCATGGCTGGTGATAGCGGCGAACTGGTGGGCCAGGATACCGGTTACGCCGGCGTGTGGTCGGTCTGGTCCGCCGTCGCAGAAGGCGACTACGTCCAGGCCAAGCGCACGGACATTGTCGAGGCCGATCTCGGCAAGGCAAATGCGCGCGTCACAGACCTGACCACCGCAATGGTTACGGCTGATTCTGCCCTGGGCGAAAGAATCACCCAGGTTGACGCCAAGGTTGGCCAGAACACCGCGGCCATCCGTGACGAAACAAAGGCCAGGGTTGATGCGGTGGGCGCTGTAGCGCAGCGCACAAGCACAGTTGAGACAAATCTCAACGGAGTGTCGCTGAAGGCCGACGAGGGGCTGCGCGTCGCGCAGGAGGCCAACGGCAAGTTCTCGCAAATGTGGTCCGTGCGCCTGCAGTACAACTCTGGAAGCGGCGAGTACAAGTTCGCAGGTATTGCCCTGAGTATTGAGAACGGCCCCAACGGCGTGGTGCAGTCGAAGTTCGTAATTGACGCGGATATGTTCGCAATTCAGCAGGGCGGGAGCGTTCCGTTTGCGGTTGAGGGCGGCCAGGTTTTCATGAAGTCGGCATTCATTAAGAACGGCTCGATCGACATGCTCAAAATCGGCAGTAACCTGACCTCAAGTAACTACGTGAAAGACGTTTCGGGCTGGGCATTTTTGCCAGACGGAACTTTCCAGATGATGGGGCAAGTTGGAGGGGGGAATAAACTGATGATTAATAATAGCGGGATTTATATCTACTACCCGAACGGCGTTAAAGCTATCGATTTGAGCGTTGACGCATCATGAGCGCCGGACTTGTTACAAAAGATCAGTCCGGCAATATCACGTCAGATATGACTAAGTACCTTAGTCAGTGCGTTGGCTTTGTTACTACAAACAAAGAGAATGGGTCTGCATCTATAACCATGCCAGCAGGCAAGAGCTATTTCTATACCATTGCCCCGCTTGAACCTAGCGTGCGTTCGGCTGGTAAGCCGCCTGGCGTGACGCTCACAAATGACCTGATTACTTGGCAGTATCGTTTGCCTAGCGGTTTTCCGATCAATTGTCGAATCTATTACGGATACTTTAATGGCTACAGCAGCATTAATCGCCAGGAATCCTGATGGCAGCATCCTGTACGATACGTCAAAGTCTATTTATGGCTTGATCAAGAGCGGTCCGGTGGAGTTTGCTGAGGCTTGGAGGCGCATCCAGCCAGCCGGAGGCCCTCATATCTACTACGATAATATCTATAAATTCGTGGTCAAGAATGCGATAAGTCCTATTGTTTTCGTAACGGGTGCGTGCAATCAACCAATTATCTCAAAAGAGGGAGATAGCACGGTTTTCTATTTTGCCGGGCAAGTAGCCGATATTAAGGTTTATTGTTTTGACTTAATGGCGCCAATTTTTACAGGGCCGGCACTTAAAACAAGGGCTAAAGATGGATCTTTCACGTTCAACAGTCTACAGCAGCCTCTAAATATTATTGGTACCTCTACGGCACCTCCACCACCACAAGCCGAAAACCAATGGGGAACACCATTTGGCCGTGGTGGCTACTTTAGGGTAGTTGTTCCTCAGTACGACGTTGGTGGTAGTTATCTTGGTGGCTACCCTGAATATGGGTACATACACCAGCTCAACCCAGGCAAGACGTACGCCGCATATATCCCATGGAGCAGGGGATGCTTTTTTCAAAACCCATTACCAGCAGGTAACGACATCATGCGTGGCGGTTTGCACGAAGGTTGTTACGGTCTAGAAGGCATGGTCGTACATAATATGTGGACTTCCCCTGAGTCAACCTACGGCAAAATCAATGGTTATCCAGGCACTCCGCAGAGTACTTGGGGGACTGCTACTGATCGTATTCCTCAATGTCCTTATATTGATGTCTCTGAATATCAATATCCTTTTGATCCTCCCCGCTAGTTGGAGAAGCCATGGCACGCAAGAACATTGAACTCGG